>JBFMGF010000065.1:57285-99948 GCA_040752675.1 Acidobacteriota bacterium | reverse complement strand
GTGGCAGTCCCTCCGACGATTCGCGAGGTGTAATGCAAAAGAGCAAAAGGTAGTGCCAAGGACTTTTTGGCTTTATGTATCTATTTGAAATGACAGAACTTACTTTTTGCGACTGTAGAAGATCAGTAAAAGCCTTCCCAGGGGGATTTTTCCTGAGAATATGGTATTCAGTAAAGATTGAGGTTCTTGATTCCTATTCTGACATGAACCTGGATACTCGTATGTACACCGGTGCTGAAATGAGAAAAATGGATATTTTGTAAGTTCTTGAAAAGTTGGTGGACGGTATGGGGATCGAACCCACGACCTCGGCGTTGCGAACGCCGCGCTCTCCCAGCTGAGCTAACCGCCCACTCGTGATGAAGCGGGAATATCTGAAATAAAGATCAATAATGGATGGTGGGCTGTGCAGGATTTGAACCTGCGACTCCTACCGTGTGAAGGTAGTACTCTCCCGCTGAGTTAACAGCCCACCTTTCCCGAAAATTATAATCTATTATGAGGGCAAATCAAAGACCCTGATGATTCTATTTTGCAGAAGATGACGGAGTTTAGCCACAGAACATCTCATGTGCATGGCAAACTATCAGCACCTATAGTTTTGATTCCGAAAAGTCCTTTATTTCAGCGGCGGTGATTGTAATGACTTCCTCCAGGCCATCTTTCATGCACCGGACGTCAATCGTTTCCTGCCCTCTCGCAGAACTGTATCTTGCCGTCAGGGCGGCAAGCACTCTTCTTTCCCCGGCATCAGCCTCTCCTTCAACAATAGTCAGTGGGCTTCCACAATTGAGAGCCTCGAAGCACAATCTCCCTTTCCTGTACCGTTCCAGAAACCTATTCTCCTGCTCATCCCTTCCAATGATGGCTTTGAGCCTGTAGGATAATCTGAAGTGCCTTCCCACCTTGAGCAGGATCAAGTCATCGCAGGTAACCTTTCCCTTCTCACGATGCGCAATCATATCCCGGAATCTTCGGGCGTAGTTGGGATCAGTTAAGTAGCAGCATCCGCCCGACGGCTGGGGAAAATCCTCTAGGCCAAATCTTTTGCACAGCTCGAACTGTTCTTTTCTGGACCGCCCATTAATTGAGTAAAGCTTGTCTCTTTCTACCCATCCCTCCTTTTCTGGAACGGTCGGCTCCAGCAGTTTTGCCGAGAGGGGTCTAACTATGTACCCTTCAAGTCCGGATTGATTTTCGATTAGCATCAAGGCTGAGCGGTGCTGTGACATAGGTCTCTGACCCAGAACCTCTCCCGTGAAGACGAACTTTGCCCCGATCCTGTCTGCATGCTCTTTCGCTTTCTTCAACATGAAGATGCGGCAATCAATGCAGGGATTGATGTTGGACCCATATCCATGTTTAGGTTGGAGTACGATCTCGAGAAACTCTTTAGAGATGTCAATGATCTCGATCGGGATCTCGACGTCAGATGCCGCCCGTAGAGCTTCGTTCCTGAGCTTTTTGGGATCGCTGTCCTTTTTTCTGCGGACGGCCCTCCGGTGATCCACTATGCAGAAACCAGTGGAGAAATTGACTCCGTAAACATCAACGCCGGCATCCTTCATGACCATTGCCGCAAGTGTGCTATCAAGACCCCCGGAGATCAGCCCCACGGCTCTTATCTTTTCTTTCACTTCGAGACTCCCCTTTTCCTGACATACAGATGAAGCCCATCGGTACGCCTCTCGTAGCCGATGAATTCATTGCCACTCGCTTTGCACCAGTTGGTCATATCTTCGAGTATGACCTCATCATCGGAGATGACTTTCAAGATTTCACCCTCTTTCATTCTGTCAATCCTCTCTTTTGTTTTTATGAGAGGTATCGGACAGAAAAATCCGAACGCATCCAGAATGTCATTTTCAACAATCTTTTTGTTCACCATCTTGAAGATACTTTGCCGCTTTTAGAATGATTCTTCGATTCCATTCGTCTTCTTTAGCTATGCAACATTAATATATCACAGGAACCAATCTGATATAAGAACTTATAAAAAGCCTTTTATTATAATTTATAGATATTAAAGAGGTTGAGCCGCACTGAACCGCTGCTTAACCTTCACGGTATTGCAAAATGCAACATATTGCATTATAAATTAAGTTTGTGAAGGGAAAGATAATCAATAATAAATACGAAATCATCGAACTCCTTGGAAAAGGGGGGATGGGAACGGTCTATAAGACGAGAGACCAGATCACGAATTCCATCATCGCCCTGAAGGTTCTTTCCGCCATTCATTTTTCCAGAGCTGCTCTGTCCCATTTTGAAAAAGAATTCACGACGCTGAGCCAGCTCGTACATCCTAATTTGATAAAGGTATTCGATTTCGGTGTCAGCCGGGACCTGTCCGAAGATGGCACTGCTCTTCCCTTTTTCACAATGGAACTCGTCGATGGTGAAACCATCGACAGATTTTTCAAGAGAGATATCAATTTTGACATTTTTTACAATTGCATCGCCCAGGCAGCAGAAGGGATTTCCTACATCCATAGAAAGGGCTTACTCCATAACGATATCAAGTCGTCAAACATCATGATCACAAGGGGAACAGGGCCACTCCCGCTCGTGAAGATCATGGATTTCGGCCTCATCGAGAGGACGGTTGACGTGAAGAGAGAGGAAGTCGCAGGAACTGTCTCTTACGTGGCTCCTGAAAAATTGAAGGCCGGCAAGGCTGACGAACGTTCCGATATCTATTCTCTCGGCGTCGTTCTTTACGAAGTGGCAGCAGGAAGGCTTCCCTTCGCAGGAGAAAGTCCTGCCTTGATCACCGAGGCTCACCTTAGAGAGAAACCCCTGCCGCCATCAACATTCAATAGAGAGATCCCCTCCGCTTTAGAAGAAATGATTCTTAAATGTCTGGAAAAGGACCCCGCCAGAAGATTTCAGAGCTCAGAAGCTCTCACTCTGGCTCTTCACAGGATAAGCGGATTCAGGATAAAAACATCCAGAGAAGAGATCGGCAAAGGATACATCCTCTCGGGCGGTCTTGTTGGGAGAAGCCATGAACTTGAAAAGCTGAAGACGGCCTTCGAGCATGCCAGAGAGGGAAAGAGCGGCTTCATTCTCATCGACGGTGAAGCCGGCACAGGAAAGACAAGGCTCTTAAAGGAATTCAGGATCCATGCTCAGATCAGCGGAATCCCCTTCTACGCCTCGGAATGTTATGAAAACCTCCTGATACCCTATGGCCCCATTATCGATGTCGTTGAGGGGATCATCAGAGTCAGAGAAGAACAACTGAAAGAGCTCATCAAGGAATCCTGCCCCGAGCTGGTCAGGATCATTCCTTCCCTCTCCGAGAAGGAATATCTCAAGGACGAAAAAGTGGTCATGCGGCCCGCTGCGATGGAGGAATCCTCCCGGCTCGTTTCATCCTTGTCGAAATTCTTCATCGAAACATCCATGATGGCTCCCTATGTCATCATCTTCGAGAATATCAACTGGATCGATGAGGCAAGCGCATCTTTCCTTCTCCATCTCCTGTCAGAGATAGAAGGTGAAAAAGCCAATCTTCTCATCCTGTCAACAAGCAGGACCGACGAGCTGAGAGAGAACAGCTCAGCTTCAAGGCTCCTGAAACGGGTCGAAGAGTTGAAGATCATATCGAGAATACTGCTAAAGGAGCTCGACATCTCAGAAGTCAAGGAACTCCTCGTCTCGATGACAGGAAACATCGAGATCCCTGAAAAATTTTTAAAAAAGGTGATGGATGAGACGAAAGGAAATCCACTCTTCATCGAGGAGTTCATGTCCCTCCTCGTTGACCGCGGGATGATCATGCCAGGCGAAAAGATTTTCCCTTCTGAAGAGGAGATCAAAACACTTGCAATACCGGATAAGATCTTCGACCTTCTCCAAAGGAAAATCTCCCGGATCGACGAAAGCGATCTCATGCTGCTCCGGGCTGCTTCCATAACAGGAGGCAAGGCCATCGATCCAGAGACTTTGACTTCCATTACCGGAAAGAAATGGGATTATGTCATCGAACATCTTAATCGTCTCTCCGGAGTCGGAATCCTCGAAAAGATAAAGGTGGACGGTTCTGAGGAGATATTCCGTTTCAAGAACATGAGCCTGAGGAGGATCATCTACCGGGAGATCGATAAGGATGCGCGAGTCCGATTTCACCATGACTACGCCACTTATCTCGACAGGAGATATCACAACAGGTCGTTCCTCTTTGGAGAGCTTGCCCACCACTTCAAGAATGGAGGACTCCTCGGAAAGGCTGCCGATTGCTACTCAAAGGCAGGGGACCATGCTGCGGAAGTTGCAGCTAACATGGATGCAATCTCCTTCTATTCATCAGCCATAGATATTATGTTGAGCACGGGATTCTCCAATGCCGGCCAGCTTCTCTGCCAGCTATTCGAAAAGCGAGGGAAAGTCCGCGAACTTACCGGAGATCTCCAGAAGGCCGAAGAAGACTACCGCTGGATGATGGCCAGGGCGGAAAGTGACAAAAACAAGAAGCAGACAGGAAAGGCATATGTAAACATTGGAGGTATCTCTTTCAATCAATCCCGTTTCACCGAAGCTTTAGAAAATTACCGGAAAGCTTCCGAGATTCTGGAGGGAATTGCCCTTCAAGATGACCTTGCCTTTTCCTTGAACAGAATCGGCATGGTCCAGATGAAGCTTGGGAATTTCCAGGAGAGCCATAAAGACTTCGAGCGCTCGCTGGCAATGGCCCGAAAGCTTAAAAATCCTGGACTCGAGATCCAGAACTTGAGTGGTCTCGCTCATCTCTCGCGGGAGACCGGAGAGTACAGGGATTCAATCCGCTACTTTGAAGAGGCGGAGCGGATCGCCAGAGAGAGCGGAGATGAGAAAAACGCTGTGGCTCCAGTCGAGGGGATCGCCATGAGCCTGGAAATTCAGGGGAAGATCGAAGCAGCAATTCAGAAGTACCATGAAGCTCTCGATATCGCCTCACGCTCTGGAAATATCCTCGCTGAGGCCAACATCAAGACAAACCTGGGTTCGTTGTATTCCAGAATTGGGAACAATGAGAAGAGCTTTCCCCTCTTCGAAGATGCCATAAGAGTATACAGCAGACTCCGGGCGATGGAAGGGATCATCTCCAATCTTCATAACCTTTCCACTCTTTACCTCCACCAGGGACAATACCAGAAGGCCCTCGACAGCGCATCCGAATCGCTCAAGATAGCGCTCAAGGTCGGGAAGAAGGATTTGATTGCAATAAGCTACAACCTGATAGGCGGAATCCACCTGAAGCTCGGTGATATCGAAAATGCCCGAGTCAATCTCGAGGAAGCAAAGAACATCATGAGAAACATAAAGAGCATCAAGTGGCTATCCTCGTTCCTCATCGATCTGGGAGAACTTAATCTTTTCCGGGAGGATTTTGAACGAGCGAAGAGAAACCTCCAGGAAGCTTGCTTCATAGCAAGAAAAATTGGCAACAAAATGATCGAATCGACCGGGTTTTTGAGACTGGCAGAGGCTTGCCTCGGGGAAAAAGATTTCGGCAAGAGCATCAAGGCCGTCAACAAGGCCTTCGAGCTGGCAGAGGAATCGATGCTAAAGAAGGAACTTTCAGATGCGCAGCTTCTGATGGCAAGGGTCGAGATCGAGAAACCAGGCGGCGATATCCTCAAGGCGGAGAACCTTGCATCCAGCGCTCTAGAAGCATATCGGGAGCTGAAGGAAACGGAGCGATTGTGGCAGGCAAACTACATCCTGGGGAGGATCTTCATGAGGCGTGGGCGTCATGCCGAAGCGATTGAGCTATTCAGAAGAACGCACCGCTTCCTTGAGGGAATCAGGAGCATGCTTCCCGATAAATGGAGAAGGACATTCCTCAACGATCCCAGGAGGCGCGAGTTCTATTACGAATGGGAAAAGTTAAAGGGAAAAGAAAAGGAGGAGGCTGCCGTCAAGCTCGAGAGGGAAGGGATCGGCCATGCCGCCGAGTTCTCCATCATCAAAAGAAAAGCCGACAACTTGAGCCGGTTGATGGAAATCAACAAAAAAATTAACTCCACGCTTGACCTGAACGAGCTCCTGGAAACCATCATTCAGACCGCCATTGATCTGACCGCAGCCGAGCGTGGATTTCTTATTCTGGTCGAGGATGGGAAAATGAAATTCGAAGTGGCGAGATCGGTCGATGGCACCACCCTCAAAAAACCGGAGTACGACATAAGCAAATCGATTGCAGAAAAGGTCATGGAGGAGGGAACTCCTCTGATATCCATAGACGCCCAGGAAGACGACCGCTTCATTCAGTACGTCTCGGTGCATGCCCTGAAGCTCCGATCCGTCATTGCCATGCCCCTGAGATCGAAGGGGAAGATCATCGGTTCCATCTATCTTGACAGCCGTCTGGGAAAAGGAGTCTTCACGCATGATCATCTGGAACTGCTCTCACTATTCTCAGATCAAGCCGGGATTGCCCTGGAGAATGCCAGGCTTTACGACGAGCTGGAACTGAAGAAGAAAGATATCGAAGTCCTCAACAGAGAACTGGAGAAAACAGTCCACGCGCAGAGATCCGAGATCGAGGATATCAAGGTGGAGCTTCAGGAGAAGCAATCAACTCTTGAGATCAGGTACCGGTATGGAAATATCGTGGGGATGAGCCCAAAGATGAAGGCGATCTATGAGATCATAGACAGGGTTGCGGATAGCAAGATTCCTGTTCTCATCTACGGAGAGAGCGGGACGGGAAAAGAGCTGATTGCTCGCGCCATCCATTACAACAGCATCAGGAAGAAGAACCGGTTTTTCACCGTCAACTGCGCCGCTCTTACCGAAACATTGCTCGAAAGTGAGCTCTTCGGCTACAGGAAAGGAGCCTTCACTGGCGCCGATAAAGACAAAAAGGGGTTTTTCGAGATTGCAAGTGGAGGAACTATTCTCCTCGATGAAGTCGGAGATATGAGTCTATCTATGCAGAGCAAGCTCCTGCGCGTTCTGCAGGATGGAGAGATTCTTCCAGTTGGAGGGAAAGATATCATCAAAGTGGATGTAAGGATAATTTCAGCCACTAACAAGAACCTCAAGGGGCTAATCGAGAGAGGGGCTTTCAGGGAGGACCTTTACTTCAGGCTTAACGTCGCTAACATTCAGCTCCCACCCCTTCGAGAGCGGAAGGAGGATATCTCTCTTCTCATCGAGCACTTCCTGAGCAAGTTCTCTGAAGAGGAAAAGAAGCCCAGGAAATCCATAGATGGAGCGGCCATAAAACTCCTCGCAGCTTATGACTGGCCAGGGAATATCAGAGAGCTGGAACACGAGATAACAAAGATTGCGACGTTCTGCAAGGGCGAAGTCATAACGGAAAAGGATGTCAGAAAGTACAGCACTTTCTACAAAGAAGAAGAAATGGTGGCACGGATCGAAAGATCAAAAAAGATCGCAGACATGGATACTCTCGAAGATATGGAGAAGAAGCATATTCTGGAAGTCCTTGATGCAACAGAGAACAATAAGTCAAAGACTGCAGAGATTCTTGGAATAGACCGTGCCACTTTGTTTAGAAAGCTAAAGAAGTACGGCATCAACCAATGAAAGATTGCAAGTTGCAACAAAGGCAAATAACACATTGAAAATCAAGCACTTATTACATTTTTTTCATCGCTCTGGGGTATTCTGCAACAATATTATTCAGGCGAAAAAGCCGCATTTTGCATCTCATTTAATATAATTTCTTTATTTTCTGTCACTTAGAACTATCTAAAAACATGGCATTACAATTGCTCTTTTTTTATCCGAAGGCAAAAGGTATCTCGATGAGGGGTTCTGAGGGCTAAGGCCTTTGGAAACCTTCCAAAAAGCGTGACCCCCCTCCCAACAGGGATGGACCTCGGAACCCCAAACCGAGAGCTCGAAAGCGAAAAAACTTTTGGCTTCTTATTACTACCAGCCCCCCCAGAAAAGCCCGGCACCCACCGGGCTTTGCTCCTTTTTAGCCCTTTGTTGACACCTGATATCTACTATATTAATATCTGAACGAAGCATTCATGGTGCGTGCCGCAATGACCCTCAGCAATCTGAAAAATAAAAAGGAGATGTCCTTCGTAAGGCTGATTTTTATTCTTCTTGGCTCCTTCGCCCTTTTAGTCTGCTCTTATAGCAGCCTGAAGGCACAGGGAATCAAGGAAACTTCAGAGGTCGAGGAGAGGATCAGGCAGTTTTTCATGAACGAAGATACCGATAAGCTCCAGGGTCTTCTCACGGAAGAGTCCAGGATCTTTCTTTCCCTGGAAAGCGTGAAGAGCGTCAAGGGATTCTTCAGCCCCGGTCAGACGCTTCTGATCTTCAGAGAATTCTTTGCCGCTAACGAGCCTCTGAACCTGAAACTGGAATCACGTGCCGACGATGATCCTTCTTCCCTTTTCTTCATTCAGGTTTTGCTCACTTTCAAGGACAGGAACTCAAAGATTGGCACCATCAATCTTCATTTCACCTTCATGAGAGAAAACGGCTTCTGGAAGCTTAAAGAGGCCAAGGAAGCAGGATAATGAGCCATTCCCATCGCTACCTTCTCATCAGCCTCATCATCGCATTTCTGATCATTCCCCTTTTCATCCATCTCTGTTTCTGGCAGAGCAAGAACATCCCTTCTCCACAACAGATCGCTATGGATGAAGAGACTCTCGCATCGTTGAACTCCATAGCGGACGCCATAGATGAGTGGTTCCAGGATATCATGGCTTTTCTCATGAGCCCTGTCCGCCAGGTTGAAGCCAAGCTCTCCGCTTCAGGAGTCTCATGGGAGAAAGAGCAACTCTTCGAGCTCCTTGAAGAGGTATCGAGGAACTTTAAGTATCGCGATCGACGCGGTTCGCTAAGCCTTTTTGACGAGACTGGCAAAGCCATTGCTTGGAGTAGCGACAGCAGTCTGATCACAGCCGAAACCCCGAAAGGTCGGAAATTTCTCTTTTCTGTCAGGAAAATTGGCGATGAGACTCTCCTGTGCGTCGCCAGGAAAATCGAGAACCCTTCCTTCACAATCATCTCAGAATTTCCCGTTTCATCAAAGTTCCACAGCTACACTGTTTCCGATCTTCTCCCCGCCAGATTAACGACCAGAGCAAACGTTCATATCGAACTGCAGGAGAGGAAGTACGAAGCAGAAGAGATCACTCATCTTTTTGCAAGACTGGGGAAGAAATTCCTGAGTAGAGAGGAAAAGGGGGTCGTATACCTCGCCCTCAGACATGGAGATGGGGATATACTTGGAGTAGCGAAGATCTCAAGAGTGACCATTTCACATCTTCTCGGAAAGTTGAGTCCGGTCGAGATCACTGCTCTTCTTTCCTACTTTGTTTTCTGTTTGTTTTTTGTTTTTCTTGCCGTTTACCTTGCGACCATCAGACGCATCTCGCGGGAAGAAAGAGACTTCGGCAGCCTCCGGAGTCTATGGCTCTTCTTCTTTCTCTCTTCTCTGTCCATCTGGTCCTTCCGTTTCATACTCCTGAAGGGCGAACTTCTAAGGAACTTCTTCACCGATATCCATTCAGGACCTATCTACTTCGGAGCCTCTCAATTTCTCGGCCTATTCCAATCCCCTCTCGATCTTCTGATGACATCCTTGGTCATTCTCATCCAGGTTTCGCTTCTGCTTCTCTTTTGCAGGACATCGAGAGTTATTCCTGTCCGACACACCTCTTTCTTCATTATGTCTATCATGGCAATCTTCTTAGCGTCGGTTCTTATCTCCTTCTGCTTTTCCCTGCCCGGCCTCGTCGTCAGGAACTCGCGGATCAACATCCTGCTTTTCGAATACAAGAACCACGGCTCCATCCGTTTCATCCTCCAGGCATCTATCTTCCTTTTCCTGTATGCGACTGCTCTAACTACTCTGGAGACATTAAGGACTCTCGCATCTCTCTTTAAACCTGGCATGATCTTTCTTTCAAGAATCATATATTTCAGGTACTTTGTTCTTGTTACATTTTTGCTTTCACTCATCTTCTTCTTTGCTCTGGACAGGAATTATTCCCGGTTGAAGGACGATACTATCCTGAAAGAATTCCGTTTTGAGATCGTCCAGCAGGAGACAAAAAATCACGAGCTCCTTACTGAATCTCTGAAGAAGATCAACTCTTCGAGTTCCATCTTGCCAGATCTCTTTGTTACAAAGGAGCGGGATGATACCATCGCCTATCGCCTCTGGAGCGATACGGAACTCTCCACCCTTGGAACAAGCTCTTCTCTCGAGATCTATAACAGGGACTCACAATTGATCTCCCGGTTTACAAAGGACTTACCCGGATTCAATGAAAAGATCTCGCGCGACGAGAAAGACCCCCTGGAAGTCGATATCTTCGGAGAAGAATTCTCCATAGGAAGCGCCCGGGGAAAGGTCCTGCATGGAGAGAGGGCCATTGCAGCCGGAGGCATGATCGCCGGTGTTGCCGTCATGCACATCCTTAACCAGCCAGAGAACATCCCCTTCCTCTCATTTGGCAAATCCTTCTCCGAGTTTTACGGAAGCAGGGAACCGGCTCTACTCTATGCCGAACTCCTGGGGACGGAACCTCCTTTCATCGTTTACAATCGGGATGGAAGGGTTCTTTTTTCAAGCGTGACTTCTCCCCCGCCCCTTCCAGCGGAGATCAAGATTGGTTCTAAGAAAGTCCCATGGGAATGGGCCGCCTTCAAAACAGAAGGGTTCCCCTATCAGTTTTTTATCCTGAATTATGGCGATAAATTCTTTGTCACAGGCTATCCGACAAAGACGTTCTTCAACACGCTCGGGCTGATAGTGAAATCCTTTCTCCTGTCGCTGGTCATCGGGTGTTTGATCCTTATCTCAGGAAAGCTCATTATAAATCCAGCAGCATTTTCCCTTCTGCTGCTCAAGGATTCCGTAAACGCGATCAGACAGAGTTATTACAGGAAACTCCTGGCCGCTATCATCATCGCTTCCCTCCTTCCACTTCTGTTGCTCGCTTTCATCATCAGAGGATACATCCAGACAAAAGCACAGGAAGATATCATCGATACCGGACTCAATGCACTGGCAGCATCCAGGCGCGTCGTCCAGGATTATCTCTCCATGGAGCTCGATGAGGCGGGACTGACCGAGCCTGCTGCCATCAGCGATGAAGTCCTGCTCTGGCTCAGCAAGATCGTTCATCAGGACATCAATCTTTACTCTGAAGGAACTCTGATCGCCACCAACAGGAGAGATCTTTTTCTTTCTGGTTTGCTGCCCCGGCGTCTGGGCAGCGAAGCTTACCGGAGCATCATCCTGGAAGAGGAGCCATTCTACGTAAAGAAGGAATCCACAGGCTCAGGCGCCTTTTATACACTTTACTCGGCGCTGGACATCTCGGGCTTCAAGGAGGGAGTCATCTCCATTCCTCTGAACATCAGTCAGAGCGCCATTCTGAAGGAAGCCAAGAATGTTGAAGATGCCATCCTTATCATCACGGCTTTCATTCTTCTCCTCCTTTCAGGAATCGGTTATTTTCTGGCTTCCTCTATCTCCCGCCCCATCGTGGGACTCGTCAGAGCAACGACACGCCTGGCCTCGGGTGACTATGAGATCAGGATGAAACCGACGACTTCCGATGAAACCGGGCTTCTAGTCAAATCCTTCAACGAGATGGCAGAATCCCTGAGGAACCAGAGAGAGGATCTCAAGAAGCGGAAGAACTATATCGAAAAGATTCTCAACAATATAACGGCCGGTGTCATCTCCACGGACGATAAGGGGAATATCGTTACGGTCAACCCGGCCGCCTCATCCCTTCTCACTCAGGAAAGACCCCTTCAGGAAGGGGACAGCCTGCTGGATGTCTTCTCGAGCGCAAAAAGCTTCAAGGGGTTGAAGGACCTTATGGAACAGGCTCTCTACTCGAGCGTGGATAGAGTCGAATCGGAAGTGGAACTCTCTCCTTCAAGCAAGCCGACACAGTTCCGGGTCATCATACTTCCATTCCTCGGAGAAGGATCAGCAGAGGCAGGAAAGATCCTTCTTCTCGAAGACATCACCGAAGTGATCAAGTCGAATCGACTCTCCGCCTGGGCTGAGATGGCCAAGAATATCGCTCATGAGATAAAGAACCCTTTGACACCGATACAGCTTACCGCCGAGCATCTCAACAGGATATACAAGGATAAGAACAGCGGAATGGAGCAGGTCTTCGAAGAGTGCATAAAGACAATCATAAAGCAGGTCCGGGAGCTCCGCAGAATCTCCGAAGACTTCTCCTCTTACGCCAAATTACCGGAGCTGAAGAAAGAGATGACGGATGCGGTCACGCTCCTTAAAGAGGTCCTGGCTCCTTATAGGTCTTCCCTTCCCGAGAGGATCGTTCTCGGGGAGCATTATGAAGATGTGCCGTCCATCAGCATGGATAGAAGAGTCATGAAAGGAGCGCTCACGAACATAATCGAGAATTCTATCCAGGCAATCCCCGGCAAGGGTGAAATCCTTGTTTCTGTAAGTCGATCCTCTGATTACAGTTCCATCCTTATAGTCGTCGAGGACACCGGAGAAGGAATTCCGAAGGAAAATTTAGACAGGCTCTTCGACCCTTACTTCTCGACAAAAGAGCATGGAACCGGGATTGGCCTGGCCATTGCCAAAAAGGTCGTTGAGGAACATGGAGGAAAGATCCAGGTCGAGAGCGAGCTCCACAGGGGGACAAAGATGGCCATAATGCTCCCATTGCCTAATGCTAAGATAGCTTGAAACGAATTGACCTTGCTTTCCTTTTCATTTATATTTAGCGGGACATTACATGGAATGCAGGTACAGCAATGAAAAGATCTCATTACTTATCTATTGCAATCCTTCTTATAATTACATTGCTCTCCCTTCCATCCTGCCGGAAAAATGATGAGAGCGGGAAGAAAAGCAAGACCCCGATGGCTTCACAACGGGGCGGAACTATCGTCTGCGGCACCATCTCTGATATGGATTCATTCAACGATTGCACGGCTAATGGAATCTTCACCGTCCAGGTTCTTCGGAGGCTCTACCTGAGATTGATGGAAGAGGGTCCTGATTTTGAGAAGCAGCCGCCTACATTCCATCCACTGCTTGCCCAATCCTGGGAATTTTCAGACGACAGGAAGGAGGTTACGTTCCATCTGAGGAAGGATGTCCTCTGGAGCGATGGAATTCCAGTGACGGCGCATGATGTCCGCTTCACATGGCAGGCTCAGACGAGCCCGGAAGTGGCATGGTCTGCGAGAAGCTCCAAGGAGTTCATCACCGATGTTCAGGCTGTGGGCAATCACACCGTGCGCTTTAAATTTTCCAGAGCTTATGCATATCAGCTTATTGACATAAATGAAGGGGTGATCCTTCCAAAACATGCCTTTGAGAAGGTCCCGTTCTCGGAATGGAGAAAGCATAATTTTTTAAAGGAGCATGTCACAAATGGCCCGTTCAAGATAAAAAGATATGAACCCCAGCAATCAGTCGAGCTGGAAAGGAACGAAGATTACTTCGACAGGGGGAAGCCTTACCTTGATCGCATCGTGTTTCGCATCGTCCCAGACCAGGCGGCTCTTCTCATGCAGTTCCTGTCAGAAAACATAGATGTCATGGAGGCTATTCCGCCCAAGGATGCCAAAAAGGTGGAAGAGAAGAGCGATCTTGTCCTCGACGTAAAGTCGATGCCTAACTACACCTACATAGGCTGGAATGCCGAAAATCCCCTCTTCAAGAATCCCCGTGTTCGGAGAGCCCTCACGATGGCGATCGACCGGCAAGAGATCGTTGACAGCTTCCTGTACGGCTTCGGAGAAGTCTCGAAGAGTCCAATTATCTCGACATTCTGGGCGCACAATAAAAACATCGAACCCTGGCCCTTCGATCCCGCCGCCGCTAAGCGGATTCTTGAAGAAGAGGGATGGAAAGATTCTGATGGAGACGGCTGGATTGACAGGAACGGGACAAGATTCGAATTTGAGCTCACTACTAATGCGGGAAACAAGTTAAGGGAGGACGTCCTGGTCAAAGTCCAGTACTACCTGCAGCGGATTGGGATCAAGATTAATCCACGCCTTCTTGAAATGCCTGTCTTCATTGATAGGAATCTGAATCATCAGTTTGACGCATACATCGGTAACTGGCGGGTAGGAACGAAAGTAGACCTGAAACAGATATTTCATTCATCCGCCATTCCCAAAAGGGGCTACAACGTTGTCTCGTACTCGAATTCTGAGGTTGATGATCTCATTGATCGGACACGCACAATGGAAGATATTATGGAACAGAAACCGCTCTGGGATAGAATCCAGGAGATCATCCATGAAGACCAGCCATACACATTCCTCTTCGAATCGAAAAGGGTCAACGGATTTAACAGGAGGATCCAGGGGGTTAACATGGGGATCAACGATACCTATCTGAACCTCCATGAATGGTGGATAGCGGAACCTAAAAGAAAAGAGTGAGATGCTTTTCTATCTTATCAAAAGGATCGTCTCTTCAATCATTATCATTCTGGGAATACTGACCGTTACGTTCTTCATCATCCATCTGGTGCCGGGAGATGCCATCTCACTCTACGAAAATCCTTCCATGGACCAGGCAACGAGGGAGCTTGTCTGCCATGCTTATGGCCTCGATCAAGCGATTCTGGTCCAGTATCTGAAGTGGCTTCATACACTTCTTATAAAGGGAGATCTGGGATACTCCCTTGCCCAGAACATGACTGTCTCAGAGATCCTGAGAAACGCCATTCCGAATACCGTCATCCTTATGGGAGCCGCGCTTCTGCTGAACTTTATGCTCGGAATTCTTTCCGGAATCCTCTCGGCATCAAAGCAAAATTCGAAGTTCGACCACTTCCTGTCTCTCTCTGGACTTGCCTTGTACTCGCTGCCTGTATTCTGGGTCTCCCTCATGTTCCTTCTCCTTTTCTCCTTTCTCATTCCGATCTTTCCCCCTTCCCACATGCACTCCGTTTATGCCGAATCGATGGGAAGATTCGGAAGGTTTCTAGATCTACTAAAGCACCTTGCCCTTCCCTCTCTATGTCTCGGGATAACCTCTGGCGCAACTACGGCGCGCTTCACGAGGGCAGGGCTCATCGAAATCATGGGTGAAGATTTCATAAGAACGGCGCGAGCCAAGGGGGCAAGCGAGCGGACCATCGTCATGAAGCACTCCTTCAAAAACGCCCTCCTTCCGGTCATCACACTTTTCGGTCTCTATTTCCCCTTTCTGATAGGTGGGTCTCTCATCGTGGAGGTTATCTTCTCGTGGCCTGGAATGGGACGTGTTACGTACAACGCGATACTCGCCAGGGATTATCCGGTGGTCATAGGATCAACACTCGTAGCTTCCATCATGGTGATCCTCGGCAACATCTTTGCAGATTTTCTATATGCCATTGTCGATCCGAGGATACGCCTCGGGCGAGAAAAGAGCTGAATGAATAACGTAGAGCCAAAAGTTAGTGAGGAAGGGAATAAATTAAAATTGATATCCGCAAGCAAGACCAGGCTATCGACCGGATTCCCTCTTCTGATCGCCTGCCTGGTTCTTATTCTCATGCGGTGGAAGAGCTTCCTCTCCGGATGGAAGTTTGGATCCCTCGATCAATTCGCGGCCTCTTTCTACCTCACGCTTCTCCTCTTCTATTTAATGCTCCTCTTGCTGGGTCGGGCAAATATCCCGGGAGCAGGGAGAATCGGACAGGAAAAAACCGCAAAGATTCTCCAGGCGATCAAGGGAAACAGACTCTCGACGCTGTCTCTCATATTCCTATTCGTTGTTTTCTCGACTGCCATTCTGGCTCCTATCCTTTCGCCCCATGACCCCAATGCCCAGCCAGACACCCTTACACTCCGCTATCTCCCTCCACTATCGCATGTTTGGATCATATCCACGACTGGAAATACCGAGATCTATTCGAATGAGATCAGGGAAAGGGAAGATAAAATAGAATTCCGGCGCGGTGATAGGTGGGAGACCATTTTGAAGAGAGACATCGCCTGCCACAAGGAGCGCTGGGCTCGGGAGAGGTATTTCTTTCTGGGAACTGATAAATTCGGCCGGGACATCCTGAGCCGGATCATCTATGGATCCAGGATTTCACTCGCCGTAGGTCTGCTTGCCGTCATCATTGCTGCCACATTCGGCTCTCTCATCGGATCGCTATCCGGTTTCTTCGGATCCGCTGTTGACAGCATCCTTATGCGCACCGTAGATATAATGCTGGCCTTTCCCAGGATATTTCTGATCCTCATGGTAGTCGCTCTCTTCAAGCCTTCCCTTGTTCTCACGATCGCAGTCCTTGCTGCAACAGGATGGATGGGAGTCTCGCGCCTGGTCCGCGGCCAGACCCTCTTCCTGAGAGAAACCGATTTTGTCAAAGCGGCCCAAGCGATGGGTCAGAGGAGCGGCAGGATCATCCTGAGGCATCTAATCCCCAACGCATCTGCGGTGATCATCGTGGATTCCACGCTTCGAATTGGAAACACCATTCTCGTCGAAGCATCGCTCAGCTTTCTCGGCCTCGGTGTCCCTCCTCCTACCCCTTCCTGGGGAAGCATAATCAGCGATGGACGCGATGCCCTTCTTGATGCCTGGTGGATCTCCACCTTTCCCGGCATCGCCATTCTACTGACTGTCGTATCCTTCAATCTCCTGGGGGATTCGATCAGAGAAGGTTTCTCATCGAGGAAAACACAGTAACTCAGCAACTAACTTCTTAATTTTGATGTTGACAGTGGTCTCCCCTAATACTAAACTATTATTCAGTTTTTGAACAATTGTTTAAAAATTGAATTGGAGGTCAATGACGTGGAGAACCGTCAGCAGAAGAAGATCAGCAGAAAACGTGAAGAGATCCTCCGCAGCGCCGCCTCTGCCTTCAAACGGAAGGGATACCACGGGACATCCATGGGCGATATAAGCGATGCCCTTCTCATGACCAAGGGGAGCCTTTATTACTACTTCAAGAACAAGGAGCAGATACTTTTCGCGTGCCATGACTTCTCCCTCAATAAGGTTCTGGAGAACCTCAAGAGCATAGAAGAGAGCAGAACCCCTCCGCCCGAGAAACTGAGGGATCTCATCGCCACTCACATCACCGTCATGATTGATGAGCTCCAGGCATCGGCCATGGCCCTGGAGTTCGACGCCCTTTCCCCTCCCCTTCTGAATAAGGTAATCGAAAAGCGGGACCAGTATGAGAAGGGTTTCAGGAACGTCATCGAGGAGGGGATCAAGAAAGGGTTCTTCATCGAATGCGATTCCAAACTGATCACGTTTGCCATCATGGGAGCCATCAACTGGATCACGAAATGGTTTCACTCCGGCCGAGGATACAGTGCCGGCGAGGTCGGAGATGCCTTTGCCGAATATTTCGTCAGAGGACTGTCGGCGAAACCTCGGAGGACAATGTTCACGATGCAGGAAAGCGATAACAATTTTTCTGGAGGATAAGAGATGATAGAGATGTTTCAGGAATGGTATGAGAATCGCCACCAGTACGCAAAAGAATGGAAGAGAAAGAACGGTAGAAAGGTGATCGGCTACTTCTGCACCTATGTCCCGGAAGAGATCCTCCACGCCGCTGGAATCCTTCCCGTCAGGATTCTCGGCAGCCATGAACCTCAGGACATGACGGAACCGCACATCTTCGGTATGTTCTGCCCCTTCTGCCGCGATTGCCTTGCTCAGGGGCTCAAGGGAAGATTCGATTACCTGGATGGCATCACAATCGCCCAATCCTGCCTCCATATCCGCCAGACCTTCACGAGCTGGGATCTCCACATCCCGGTGGAGTACTCGTACTATCTTCCCATGCCTAACAGGGTTCAGAGCCAGAGGGCACTCCCCTACCTCACCGGAGAACTCGAGGCCTTCAAGAAATCTGTCGAAGGCTGGATCGGCAAGAAGATCTCCGACGCCGACCTCGACCGGGCCATAGACATCTATAACACAAACAGAAGGCTGATGAAAGAAGTCTACGATCTCAGAAAGGACGATAACCCGCCTCTCTCCGGAGTCGAGGCGATGTACATGGTCGTCTCTTCCCAGATGGTTGACAAGGAGGAGCACAACATGATCCTGCAGGAGACGCTAAAGGAACTGAAGGGAAGGAAGAGAAATGGCGGTGGCGAGAGACTGATCATTGTGGGAAGCGAAGATGACGACACAGAGTTCCTGAAGATGGTCGAATCACTCGGCGCCATATTCGTCGTTGACGACCACTGCACGGGGACAAGGTACTTCTGGAACGAGGTAATGCCTGGTAACAACAGGCTTGAAGCTATCGCTAAGAGATACATCGAAAGACCACCCTGCCCATCAAAGGACTGGGAGGTGCGAACCAGAATCCCCCACATCATCAATCTCGCAAAAGAATATAGAGTCAAGGGAGCAATCATCATCCAGCAGAAGTTCTGCGACCCTCACGAACTGGACATCCCGGCAATCGAGAAGGAGTTCAAGAAAGTTGGGATCCCCACGCTCTTCCTTGAGTTCGACGTCACGGTGCCCGTAGGCCAGTTCAAGGTGAGAGTGGAAGCATTCCTTGAGATGCTCAGGCAGGAGGATCTCTTTTGATAAGCGGAATGATTAGAATCGCTGACCGAGATGTGAATTCCAAGGGACGCTAAATAAGAGAGGAGAAGAATAATGGCAGACAAACTTTATCCTACAGAGCCCCTGAAATGCTGGAACAAGGCAAAGGAGATCAGGGAGAGTTACTACAAGGATTATACGACAGCCAAGGAGAAGGGTGGGATCAGGTGGGCTGGCGGTGCCTGGTCTTTCGATGCCATCCCTGCCGGGCTGGGACGTGACGTCTATTCGTTGACGAGCGAGCCTTATGGAGCAAGCATAGCCTTCAATAAGGAGTTTTCCCTGAAATGCCTCGAAGCGGCTGAGAAAGCCGGTTATTCAAGAGATCTCTGCTCTTACATGAGGAACTACTGGGGTTCTATTATCCTGGACCAGTACCTCTGGGGAGGACCGTTTCCGAAGCCTGATTTCCTCTGGCAGGACCACATCTGTTGCAGCCATGCCAAATGGTACCAGGTCGTCAGCGAGCTTGAAGGGGGAATCCCACATTACTGCATAGATGTTTCCGTCGGCCCATACCATGAAGTCAACGAGAACAGGCTCAGCTACATCGTCGGTCAGATGCACGACGGGATCGAATGGCTCGAGAAAGTCACCGGAAGGAAGTACAACGATGAGCTCCTCATCGAGGCGGTAAATGACGAATGCCGCTCCACTTCAACATGGGCCGAGATATGCGTCCTGAACAAGAACGTTCCGGCACCGCTCGACGAGAAGACTATGTACTCTCTATACGTTCTCGGAACATTGAAGAAGCATGCCAGAGAGGTTGCCGATTTCTATGAAGAACTTCGCGACGAAGTTAAAGATAGGGTGGCGCGAGGGATCGCTGCCGTTGCCAATGAAAGATGCCGCGTAATGAGCGATACACAGCCACCGTGGGGATTCCTGAAAGTCTTCCGGTATCTGGAGACTTATGGCTGCGTATCGGTTGGTTCTCTGTACACCTTCGGACTCATCGGGATGTGGGAGGTCAAAGAGGATGGAACATGGGGACCGAGGACTACTCCACAGCAGAAGGGGATCAGCATCAAGAGCCGTAATGAAGCGCTTCGAACCCTTGCCGACTGGAATCTGAGCAAGCCCGAATGGCAGCACTTCTACCATCCCGGATACAAGAGCGACATGATGATAAGGATAGCTCGGGAGTGGAAGCTGGACGGTGTCATGCTTCATTACAACAGGGGATGCGAGGGCCTGAGTCTGGGAATAGCGGAGAACAGGATTGCCATCCAGAAGGCCGGGTTTCCGGTCATGATATTCGAAGGGAATATGGGAGACGAGAGAGAGTTCGACGAGGCAAGGACGATGACCAGGATCGACACCTTCATGGAGACCCTCGGCATCAAGAGAACAGGATAAGTTATTCAGTGCTTTCTATAAACTCACAGGAGGATTCTTATGATAACAGCGGGAGTTGATTGCGGTGCCAAGAATACCAAGGTAGTCATTCTGAAAGATGGTAGGATCATTGGCAAAGGGATGATCTTGACCGGATTCAACCAGAAGGAGGCTGCCGAGAAAGCATTCAATGACGCTATCGGAGCAGCTAAGTTGGAGCGCTCCGCAATCGTTAAGATCGTATTAACCGGGACAGGAAGAAAGGGGGTTGACTTTGGCAATGGGGATATCACCGATGTGGGCGCCGCAGCAAAAGGAGCCCTCTTCTACTTTCCGACTGCAAAGACGGTGATCGATGTCGGCGCCGAAGAAGGACGCGGGATCCGGTGTAACGAGAAGGGAAAGGTCATCGACTTTGCCGTTAACGAGAAGTGCGCGGCTGGCGCAGGAGCCTTCACTGAAGCGATGGCAAGGGCTCTCGAGGTCAAGCTCGAAGAAATCGGAGAGCTTTCTTTGAAATCGCAAAAAGCCGTTCCAATGAATGCTCAGTGCGCCGTTTTCGCGGAATCCGAAGTCGTATCGCTTATCCATGCAAAAACGCCGAAGGAAGACATCGCCCGGGCGGTCCACGATGCCATCGCGAGCAGGATATCCTCCATGGTCAGGCGAATCGGGATCGAAAAGGACGTCGCCCTTGTGGGAGGAGTGGCAAGAAACATCGGTTTTGTCCATTCCCTCAGGAGCGATCTGGAAGTTGACCTTCTCATCCCCGAAGACCCAGAGTATGCCGCCGCACTCGGCGCCGCCCTCAGTGCAGGCGAAAATATTTAACTACAGGAGGAGCAGATGGCTCAGCAAGAATACTGGAGATGGAAAGAGTATGCCTGGAAAGATGAATCGAAAGAATGGAGGAAGGCCGGCATCATATCGTGCGGCATCGACGTTGGTTCGGTAAGTTCTCAGGCCGTCATCATGGCGGATGGGGAACTGTATGCCTACAGCAACCTTAGAACCGGTTCCGATAGCCCGAAAAGTTCCGAAAAGGCTCTCTCGTGGGCGATCGAAGGAACGGGAATGACCCTTGAAAACATCCACTATGTGGTCGGAACCGGCTATGGCAGGGTCAATGTCCCCTTCGCCCACAAAGCAATCACAGAGATCGCCTGCCATGCCAGAGGCGGAAACTTCATGTACGGTCCAACCATAAAGACCATCCTCGACATGGGCGGACAGGATTGCAAGGCGATACGCTGTGATGAGAAGGGAAAAGTGACCGCCTTCTTGATGAACGACAAGTGTGCTGCGGGAACAGGAAGAGGGATGGAGGTCTTTGCCGATCTTCTTCAGATTCCTATCGAAGAGGTGGGGCCTATGTCGCTCGACGTTCCGGAAGAACCCCCTCCCGTGAGCAGCACCTGCGTGGTCTTCGCCAAATCGGAAGCCACGGGACTCCTTCGCCAGGGTTGGCCCAAGAACAAAGTCCTGGCCGCATACTGTTCAGCCATGGCACACCGCGTCTACACGCTCCTCGAGAGGCTCGGCATCGAGAAGGATTTTGCGATAACCGGGGGGATCGCCAAGAATGTCGGCGTCGTCGCCAGACTGGAGAAAGAGCTCAACATCACAGCCGTGAAATCGAAATATGATAGCCAGATCGCTGGTGCCCTGGGAGCCGCCCTATTTGCCAAAGCCCTCTATGAGAAATCAAAGGGAATAAAGCAATAAAGGAGAAGGATATCATGATCGCAAATTATGGATACAAGAATGGGTCGGGCGAGTTCTTCATAAGCATAGATACGGACAAGTGCGTTGAATGCGATGAGAAGGGTTGCGCTGCCGCATGTCCCTTCGGAGTCCTTGAGATCATCACTGACGACTATGACGACCGGGTAGCCGCAGTCACAGAGGAACACAGGAAGAAGATCAAATACTCCTGCGCTCCCTGCAAGCCTGTCAGCGGCAAGAGAGAGCTTCCCTGCCTCGGAGCCTGTGCTCCTGGAGCCATCACTCATTCCTGGTAATAATCCATGAATTCCAGAATCAAAATCAAGATAGATGGAAAAGAACTCGAATTAGAGAAAGAAACGACCATCCTCGAGGCGGCCAGAAGAGCAGAAATCTACATCCCTGCCCTCTGCCATCATCCTGATCTTTTCCCCTTCACTGTTTCATCATCATCGTCAAGCATATACAGAGGCGCAAGAAGATTTCAGGGGCCGGAGGGAAGGCATTACGAAGGGTGCAGACTATGCATAGTTGAGGAAGAGAAGAGCCGCGAGCTCCTGCTCTCCTGCTCCACGATTGCTAAGGATGGGATGTCGATTCTCACGGCGACGAGGATGGTCCAGGAAAAGAGAAGAGAGAATCTGGTTCCCATTCTTGCACATCATCCGCATGCCTGTCTCACCTGCTCGCAAGCTGAAGGGTGTTCCAGGGAGCCCTGTTCTACCAACGTCCCCCTTCTGGAGCGATGCTGCGATAAATTCGGGAACTGCGAGGTTCAGAAAGTTTCTCGCTTCATCGGTATAAGGGAGGATACACCCAGGTACATCCATACAGGACTACATCCGATCGAGGACGAACCTCTCGTCCGAAGAGATTACAATCTCTGCATCAATTGTCTGAGATGTGTCAGAGCCTGTAACGACCTGAGAGGAGTCGGAGCCCTCGGATTTACAATCAAGGATGGCAGGGCTGTGGTCGGTTCTATTTCCGCAACTCTGGTAGATTCGGGCTGTAGATTCTGCCTTGCCTGTATCGAGGTCTGCCCGACGGGAGCACTCCTCGACAGAGGAATCAAGGGAAAGCCGCAAAGCGAGGAGATCGTCCCCTGCAGATCCAGGTGTCCTGTTGACATAAATGTCCCGCTTTACCTGAACCTGATCGCGAAGAAGAGATTCCGGGAGGCCGCATCTGTGGTCCGGGAGAAGGTTCCTTTCCCCTTTGCACTCGGCTACATCTGTTTCCACCCGTGCGAGGATGTCTGCAAGAGAAAAGAATTAAATGCACCGGTATCCATCTGTTCACTGAAAAGATTTGCGATGGAGCATGGGGATTTCAGAGCAGAAGAGTCCATCAGGAAGCTTGCTCCCACCGGCAGGAGAGTCGCCATTATCGGGTCCGGACCAGCCGGCCTTACCGCCGCTTACTATCTCAACATCAAGGGGCACTCCGTCCAGGTCTTCGAGCAGAACGAAAAGCCGGGCGGAATGCTCCGCTATGGAATCCCTTCCTTCCGATTCCCGAAGGATATCCTCGATGCAGAGATCGAGGAAATAGAAAGGGCAGGAGTAGAGATCAGAACCGGTATCCGCATCGGTGCAGATACAACAGTGGACGACTTGTTAAAGAATGGATTCGATGTCGTCTTCCTCTCAACCGGAGCATCGTTGAGCAAGAAACTGGAAATGGAGGGAATCGACCTCGATGAAGTTTTCTGGGGCGTCGATTTCTTGCAAGAGTTCAATTCGGGAAAGGAAGTCAAGCTTGGGGAAAGAGTCGTTGTCATCGGAGGTGGAAACGTGGCAATCGATGTGGCGATGGCATCCCTTCGCTGCGGGGCTAAAGACGTTCGGCTTTACTGCCTCGAGAAGCGGGATGAGATGCCATCCTATGAGTGGGAGATCGCCTTCGCGGAGGAAGAAGGGGTCAAGATCAACGCATCATGGGGTCCGGAAAGAATCATTGCTCAGAATGGCCGCGTGAAAGGGATCGAGTTAATCAAATGCACCTCCGTGTTTGATGAGAATAAGAACTTCAGCCCGATGTTCGACGGAAATGTGAGAAGGAGCATCGAGGCGGATACCATCATCTTTGCAATCGGACAGAACCCCGATGTGGGATTTGCCGGTTCCCTTTCAAAAGAGATCTTCAACGAGCAAGGCTTCTTGAATGTGAACAGTGAAACTCTCCAGACAACTATGGATAAGCTCTTTGCAGGCGGAGAGATCGTCACAGGTCCATCATCGGTCGTGGAAGCGATCGCCCAGGGAAAGAGGGCTGCGTCTTCCATCGATAAGTATCTCGGCGGAGACGGAAACATCGATGAGAGGTTTCTCAAGATAGAGAAGCCATCTGATCTGCTCGGAAGGGATGAAGACTTTGCAGCCATGGAAAGGGTTGAGATGCAATGTCTTTCTCCAAAACAAAGGCTCGATGTTGCATCCGGTGTCATCGAAACTGGTTACAGCGAAGAAGAGGCTCTTAGAGAGGCATCCCGATGCCTGCGCTGCGATCTGAGGCTCAGAATGTCAGGAGTCCCGCTACCTCCAGAAAAATGGATTTTCTTCACAGAAGAAAATGTCGCTGACGTTCCTGAAACAGATGGCGTCATCCAGCTCCTCGACGAAGGAAAGAACATCCTTCTCATCTCCGGGAGCTCTAACATGAAGAAGGCTCTAATGGAAAGGCTTGCTTCCAGCGACAGGGCCCGTTTCTTTATCTATGAGGAAGATCCGATGTATACAAAGAGGGAAAGTGAGCTCCTCCAGCAATTCCTTCAGAAACACAACCGCCTCCCAGAATACAATGACGAACTCTCCGACCTCTTCTAGGAGGGGTTATTCCACCATGAATTTGACGAAGACCGGTTCTTCAAGCTCCTGGGCAGTGAGGAAAAGCTCGAACTTCTTCCCCTTGAGACCTGCCTTCGGCTTCCTGAAATAGAGCATATCGATCAGGTAGGAAAATTTCGGAAGCTCGACCTTGTCGATCACTATTCTTCTCCTGCCAAACCTGTCGGGCTCGAAGTTGCTCTCCACCTGAGTGTATGCGTCAAATATTGAATAGACGACTTTGTGGATGTGCGCGAAGCTTCTGTCGAAATCCTGCTTTTCATAATTATCGAGGAGTTCTTTCGTCGGAACTAAAGGATAGTTGTTCCCCTCCTCGTCGACAAGCATGAAACTCTCCCTTGTGATTGTCAGATTCGCCAGTCCCTTGTTCGCGATGGATACTTCCAGCGGGATGTATGCTTCCGCCTCTCGCAATCTCGTCGCATACGTGCTTGCCACCAACGCGATGAGGTTTCCCTCCTCGATGTAGGTGAACATATCCAGTGTCCTGTCCAGCCCCTTGATATCCCGTTCGGTATGTCTCGAAGTGATGCATCCCTGAAGGAAGAGCACCATACATGCCATGATCAGAAGTAGATATATCGTTTTTCTCATTTTTCCTCCTTCACTCTCGTGTCAGTATAGATGAAGGCGAAAAGGATCTCAGTCTCGCAGCGCGGTTTTGCAGAATCTATCAAGGAAGCAGGCAACGGATTTTTCAAAGAGTTTTATCCCGTCCAGCGTGGCATACTCATTAAAGGAAAAGGCCTTTCCTCCCCTTCCCAGTCCCCCGACTACAAGCGACGCACCCAGCTCTTTCTGGAACGCATAGAAGGGGAAGGACCAAGTGGATGAATAGTGGATCTCCACATCGAAGCCAAAATCCTTGTATACATCCTTGATGATCCTGACGGCAGGATCATCGCTATCGGTCGACCATGCAGGGTATTGAATGTGCGTGACTACCTCTATGTCATCGTACCCGTGCTCGCGGAGGTGGTCTCTTACCGCCTCGATTATACGAGATGGTTCCATGTCAGGGACAAGCCGGATGTCGATGCTCGCCCTCGCCTCTGAGGGAAGGATCAGTTTACTCCAGTAGGCAGGGGGACGGACGAGGATATTGGAGATATTGAATGTCGGCGTGAGGATATGCTTCCGGAAGAGGTCTTCATCAGGAAGGTTCCACTTGAATCTGACCGCGTGCTGCTTCCGCATGAAATCGATGATCTCGAGCTTGCCCGATTTGATCCCTCTCTCCTCGAGATCTATCACATCGACTACTTCATCATAAAAGCCTTTGATGAGAACCTTCTCGTTCTCATCCACCATCGTCGAGAGAGCCTTGATGAGTCTCCAGACGGGTGATTTTATCCAGGACGCGTTGCTGCTGTGCAACGATTCCCCGATAGGTCCTCCCCATGCGCCGCCTGAGCAGATCATTTCGATCAGGATCAATCCCTTTACGCCGAGGAGAAGGATCGGATTGCCACTCTCGCTCTGGGAGAATTTCGGCACAAAGACAGTTTTGATGTCCAGGAAGTCCTTCTTCCTGTCGCTGATTAATTTGGTAAGGCTCGGGCTTCCAAGCTGCCTGTCACCATCCGAGATGAACTTGATGTTGACGGGAAGTTTCTTCCCTTCTTCGATAACGGTTCTGAGAACGTTGAGTGTTGCGATGAGCGGACCCTTGGGTTCGCTGATCCCGCGGCTCATGATGACTTTCTCTCCCCCTTCAGCCGTAATGATCTGCGCGGAAAAGGGATGTACCTTCCACCTCGGGCTTAAAGGAGGGATGATGTCGTAATTCTTGTAGATAAGCAATGAGCTGTCAGCTCCAAAATTGATCTCGCCAAAGATGATGGGAAGCTCTCCATAATCCATAATGGAGGCTCTGCCGCCCATTTCTTCTATCTCCTTCTTGAGCATCCTCGTGAGAGCAAAGACGTTCTCTATGTTCGTGATTCTGTTATCAACCCTGACATATTCCGCAATCTGCTCCAGATGCTCATCGAATTTTTCGTCTATCTTCTTGTACACCTTTTGGAGATTCATACTGTTGCTCGCTTTCTCGAGGGGCGTTTAGCGCTTAATATTATTATTCTAACTTTTCTTTGTCAAGAAAGAGCATTTTATCCCTAAATGTTTGTGCCATAAGATGTTCGGAAGGCTTCCTTCCGGTCAGCAATTCGAATTGAAGAGCCGCTTGCTTGAGGAGCATCGAGGCGCCATTTACCGTGGCAATTCCTTTTGGAGCTGCCATTCTCATCAGTTTAGTTTGCTCCGGGTTGTAGATCAGGTCATAGACGAGTTTTCCTTTCAACGAATCCTCTGCTATTGGAGAGGATTCCATATCGGGATACATTCCTACAGTCGTGCAATTCACGAGGACCGAGTAGTCATACTCCTTCAGGGCACCGATGTCCTGCCAGATGCATCCGAACCTCCTTGAAACCTCCCTGCCCCGATCTTCATTCCTGCTGAAGATGCGAAAATCGGCCGCGTTTTCCCTTCTGAGGATATAGGCTACGGCGGAAGCTGCTCCACCATCTCCCAGAACGGCGAATCTTTCCAATCCAGGGTTGACGAGTCTCTTCAATTCGCTTGAAAACGCTTCGGTATCCGTGTTGTAGGCATGAACGCTTGAACCTTTTAAAATGACGGTGTTTGCTGCTCCTATCGCTTTGACAGCTTCATCCTGATGGTCAGCGAATTTCAATATACTCCTCTTGAAAGGCGAGGTGACCGCAAAGCCGGCCATATTGAATTCATCTACACATTCAAAAACCTCATCGATCGAGGGGAGCTCAAGCGGGATGCAGACAAAATCTAGATTCTGATCTCTGTATAGGGCGTTATGGATGGCAGGTGACATTGAATGCCTCAGCGGATATCCGAGCACTGCGAAGATTCTGGTCTTCGCATTGATCCTGCCGATATCCAGGACATTCAAGAGATCATCGTATCCCAACTGCCCAGGTGCCGTTTCCTCTTCCCTGAAAAGCGACGCATAGACCCCTCTCGAGCCCCATGCGATAGAAAGGACTCTCGAAAGAGTTCCGTGCATCCCCATGCAAAAAGAGATGAGCGGAACATTCTCAGAATTTGCCCTGGTAAGAATACCCTTCACACGAAGATTGTCACGAAGGGATCTTGCAAAGGGGACAAGCTTGTAAAAAGAAGCCCCTTCGATGGAGCTAAGCCTCCTGTAAATATCAGGCAGGTCGTCAGGAGTCCCGCTTAAATCATGGTAGGAAACTATGAATTTCTGCCTATCATGTCTGGCAATTAGTCCAACGGCTTCGCTCTCCATCTCAACGTCTATATAAGCGAACAGGCCCGATATAAGCGCTTCCTCAAGAATGGCGGTTCTTTCTTCCTCTCTCCCGTCAAACATCCCACCATCTCTTCTCGCGCGGCAGGCAGCTATTTTTCTGGAGGGAATTCCCTTTACCAGGTCCAGGATCTCATCTACACCGAGCAGATCCAGTCTGATCTCGAGATACTCAGGAAGCTCCCCTGATCTCACGGCCTTTTTCAGATCTTCTCTTCTTCGTGGAAGAATGGAAGCTATCATCAAGCCTTTCATGATCCTCAAATCTTCATTGACTAATCAGATAGTCCTCTATATTATATTTTAGCCATGAAAAAGGGAATGCCTATTTTAGAATAAGGATGGTTTGAAATGGAAGAGAGAGAGAGACTGACCTGTCATTCCAAAGCCGGAGGTTGAGCAGCCAAGCTGGGTCAGGATGACCTGAGATTAATCATGTCGAGGATCAAGGAGGAGGCCGATCCCAACCTCATCGTGGGATTTGCAACGGCCGACGATGCAGCCGTCTACAAGATCAAGGACGACCTCGCCATCGTCCAGACGCTCGATTTCATAACTCCGGTGGTCGACGACCCTTACATCTTCGGGCAGATCGCCGCTTCTAATTCGCTGAGTGATGTCTATGCCATGGGTGGAAAACCGCTCACCGCCATGAACATCTGCTGCTTTCCACCCAGAGGAATAGCAAAAGAGGCTCTTGCAAGGATACTGGAAGGTGGCCATAAGAAGATCAAAGAGGCAGGGGCATCTCTCGTTGGGGGGCACACAATCGAGGACCAGGACCTCAAGTACGGTCTCTCCGTCACCGGAGTGATCGATCCTTCCCGGGTGATCAGCAACATGAATGCAAGACCCGGAGACCGCATCATTCTGACAAAACCCCTCGGGACGGCGCTCTACATCTCCGCCTTCAGAGCCGGGAGGATAACGGAAAGCCAGTTCTCCGAAGCCGTCGAGTCGATGATCTTTTTGAACAAGACGGCAAGCGAGATCATGCTCGGCTATGATGTCAGCGCTTGTACTGACGTCACAGGCTTTGCTCTAGCAGGACATCTTCTGGATGTGGTGGATGCCAGCCATGTGGGGGTCGAGGTGAGCTTTTCATCCCTCCCGCTCTTTGAAATGTCGAACGACCTTGCAAGGGAAGGGTTCAGCACAAGATTGACAAAGAATAATAAGGAGACACAATCCAGACGGCTGATCATCGATGCCGGGTTAGCCGAAAATGAAGAAGCTGTCCTCTACGATCCCCAGACGTCTGGTGGCCTTTTGATATTCATCAGGGAAGACCAAGCTGAAGGAGCCATGTCCGAATTAAACAGAGCAGGAATCTTTACAGCCTCAATCATCGGCATAGTCACCGGCAAGGCGGATACCTCCATCCGAATAATCCCCTAAAAAATAATCTTGTTACATCAATGATATGGGGTCTACGTCGATGATGATGTTTCTCAATGGAAGATCTTTTCCCGCTTCAAGGAACCTGTTGAGGGTATTACCAATTTCTCTTCTTGACTTCGCTTTCAGAATGATCTGGAATCTGTATCGTTTCTTGATTTTGGAAAGCGGAGCAACCGCAGGGCCGAGAACGATTACCTTTCCATCAGATACGTTCTTGATTATCCTTCCAGCTTTTTTTGCGATGCTTGCGCCTCTTGAAAGATTCTTATCCTGAACGATTACATTAGCCATGACCGTGAAGGGAGGATACTGCATGACTTTCCTGAATCTTATCTCCTTCTCGTAAAATCCTTCAAAATCCTGATGTATTGCGGCCTGGATGGCATAATGACCAGATTGAAACGCCTGGATGAGGACGAGCCCGGGAATCTCGCCACGCCCCGCTCTGCCTGCAACCTGCGTCAGTAGCTGGAATGTCCTCTCGGAGGCCCTGAAATCCGGCAGCGTGAGAACGCGGTCTGCGGATATGACTCCGACCAGAGTGACAGAAGGGAAATCGTGCCCTTTCGCTATCATCTGAGTCCCGACGAGAAGGTCGATTTCCTTCTTCTCGAAGGCGCCAAGGATGCGGGCATGTCCCCCTCTTCCCTTGACCGTGTCCCTGTCCATTCTCGCAACCCTGAAGCTCTTTAGCGTTTCCTGTATCGCCTCTTCAACCTTTTCCGTCCCCTCGCCGCCATAGAAAAGCGCATTCGATTTGCAGGAGGGACATTTGTCAGGTTCTTTCTTCCAGTATCCGCAATAATGGCAGAGCAGTCTCTCATCTGCCTTATGATAGGTCAGGGAGATATTGCACCTCGGGCAGACAATGGCCGTCCCGCATTCCCGACACTGGACGAAAGAAGAAAAGCCCCTTCTGTTGAGAAGGACAAGCGCCTGCTCCCCGGCCTGGACTTTCTGCGTGATCTTTTCAAACAGCGCATCCGATACGGGAACGGTTTCTCCCTTCTTCCTGTACTCTTCCTTCATGTCGACTACAACCACTTCCGGTAGAGCTCTCTTCTCCACGCGAGACCTCAATTCAAGAAGCCGGTATTTCCCCTCAATCGCATGGAAATAGGACTCCAGAGAAGGGGTCGCACTACCCATGACGACGGGGATATTCCCGTTCTTCGCCCTGACGATGGCAAGATCACGTGCATTGTACCTCGGCGACTCCTCCTGTTTATAGGAATGGTCCTGTTCCTCGTCAATGACGATGATTCCGAGATTGCTCAGGGGGGCAAAAATTGCCGACCTGGCCCCAAGAACGATCTTTGCTTTACCGTTCTTCACTCTCATCCATTCGTCATACCGTTCACCCGGAGTTAGAGCGCTGTGAAGGATGGAGACGCTCTTACCAAACCTTCCTGTGATCTCCCTGGCGAGCATCGGGGTAAGGGAGATCTCGGGAACAAGGTAGAGGGCATTCCTCTCCATTGAAATGGCTTTCTCCATCGCTTTCAGATAGACCTCCGTCTTTCCGCTCCCGGTGACACCCTTCAGCAGGAAGACCTTGAACTGGTTCATTTCAAGGGCTCCATAAAGCTCCCGGACGGCACGTTCCTGTTCGTCATTAAGCACTATTTCTTTCCTCTCGGCCGCGGAAAGAGAAAAGGGCTTCCTTCTCACATCCATCATACCGATACTTAAGAGACCCTTCTTACTCAGAGCCAGGACGGTGGAGGATGATGCCCCGCTCTTTTCCTTGATCTCGCTGAATGGTACTGCCTTTCCCTCTTCAAGCAGCAGTTCGAGAACGGCAAGCTGCCTGATAGCTCTCCCGCATGATCGTCGGTAGTCCTCAAGACTCCATCCCTCCTTCTTCACGATCTCTGCACATCTTTCCACCTTCGTCTTCGAGCTCCTGCTGATCCCGGGAATGGCTGCTTTCAACATCTCTCCGAGGCCGCAGATATAGTAGTCAGCAGCCCATCTGGAAAGAGTTAGAATATCTTCACTCATCAGAGGTCTTTCATCCAGGATGCGGATAATCTCTTTGACTTTTCTCTTATCAAGGCCGACTTTTTCTTCCTCGATCTCCTCCGTGATGAAGCCGACCATCTCTCTTCTCCCGAAGGGGACGATGACCCTCGTACCAGGCCTGATATCAGCGCTAATGGATTCCTGGAGAGAATAGGTAAATGTCTGACGGATGGGAAGCGGGAGGGCGATCTGGAAATATCTTTTCATCTATTCATGCTATGAGAAGCCTGATTAGCTCCTGCCTGATCCGGTCACCTCTTCAGGGCATCGCGCACGATTTTCATGTCTTCCCAGACCTCCTTTTTCCTGTTCGGATTCCTCAGAAGGAAGGCGGGATGAAAGGTTGGCATGACCGGTACATCGCAGTACTTCATGAATCTCCCTCTCAGAGAGGTGATGGGAAGTGTCGTCTTGAGGAGGATCTGAGCCGCAACCGTTCCGAGCGCCACTATGATCCTCGGCTTTATGATCTCAATCTGTCTGATGAGAAACGGAACGCAGGTTTCGATCTCATCCGGCAATGGATTTCGATTTCCAGGAGGGCGGCATTTGATGATGTTGGCGATGTAGACCTGCTCCCGGTCCATTTCTATTGCATTGATAATCTTGGTCAGGAGGTGCCCGGCTCTCCCCACAAAGGGAAGACCCTGAATGTCTTCATCGACTCCGGGAGCCTCCCCAATAAATAAGAGCTCCGCCTGCGGCGAGCCGGAACCGAAAACGATGTGCTTTCTTCCTGCAGAAAGGCGACACCTCGTGCAATCCCCGATATTCATCCGAAGCTCTGATAGAAGAAGGGAATTCTCTTTTCCCCTGGAAGCACCATCATCAGCCGCTGACATCTTTTCATGACTTTCGGCAGCAGGCCGAATTGAAACCTGCAATACATGGCTCTCCCTTGCCTGCCTTTCCCCGATCAAGATATCATCGCCGATCTCGATTCCGGAGATACCAAGTGTGCGGACTCCGAGATGGTCGATACCCATCTCCTGCAAGTATTTCAACCTTTCTTCCAGTTGCTCCCGGATCTGTTTCTTCTCCCTCATCGATTAAGTTTGCCCTCCATTGGCATTCTTAGTGTGGCTTACAGATCGCGTCGAGGAGGCGCTCGGCGAGTTCGCGCTTGTACATCCTGGAGAAGACTTTTCTTTTCCCCTTTCTATCGACAAGGATGGCAGCATTCCGATCGGAGCCGAAACCCGTCCCCTTTTTTCTTACGTCGTTTGCCACGATGAAATCGAGATTCTTCTCTCTCAACTTCGATTTCGCATTCCTCAGAAGATTCTCCGTCTCAGCGGCAAACCCCACGAGGATACCCACGCTCTTCCTGATCTCTCCTCTTTCACCTCTTTCTTTTCCTTCGCTTGCCTCTCTCCTGCCCTCCTTCTTCTTTCCAAGCTCAAGAAGGATATCCCTCGTCCTGTTCAGTTTGAGTGTCAGGTCCCCTTCGCTTTTCTTAATCTTTCCTTTATGGACCTTTTCAGGCTTGAAGTCCGAGACTGCCGCCGCCATGAAGATGTAATCTGCCCTGGTTGCCTCTTTCAGGACGGTATCCGCCATCTCATCAGAAGTCTCCACCTCAATGAGGTTTATTCCCCAGGGAACGGTGAGGTCCGTGGGCCCACTGACGAGAGTCACGTCTGCTCCTCTCTTCCTGGCAGCCTCGGCAACGGCATAACCCATCTTCCCGGATGAACGGTTCGAGATGTACCGGACGCCATCTATTGGCTCCCTTGTCCCCCCCGCCGTGACCAGCACATTCTTCCCTTTCAGCGAATTTGATTTTACCGCCGCCCTCATCGCCTCTTCAACTATCTTCTCTATGTCTGGAAGCCTTCCAACCCCCTCCTCTCCACAGGCCAGATCACCTTTTTCAGGGGCTATGATGTGAACACCACCTCTCTTCAATTTCTCCACGCTCTCCTGAACGACGGGATTGAGATACATGCTCGCATTCATGGAAGGTGCGATCATAACCGGCGCGGTGCATGAGAGGAAAAAGGTCGTCAGAAAATCATCTGCGATCCCAGAGGCGAACTTGTTGATCACATCGGCAGATGCAGGAGCCACAAGAAAAAGGTCTACAAGTCTCGCAAGGGCAATGTGTTCTACCGAAGCATCGGAATGGAGTTCATACTGCTCCACGATGACTCTCTTGCGGGAGAGAGTCTGGAACGTCAGGGGGGAGATGAAGGACGTGGCATGCTGCGTCATGATGACGTCGACCTCCACGTTCCTTCTGACGAGGGCTCTGACTATCTCCGCGGCCTTATAGGAGGCGATGCACCCAGTCACTCCCAGCGCAATTCTCATAAGGCATCACTCCCGTCCATCATCTTCACCGTGGAAGTCTTCTTTTTTCTCGTCCTCGTAATAGTAATCGATAAGACCGGAGAGGACTTCCTCCTGTGCGATGATCGTTGGCTTTTTCGACGGGTTATTTATCTTCGGTTTTGCGCCCTCAATCAACTGCCTGCATCTCTGGGCGGCAAGCACGATGAATCTATATTTGCTGTCCACATTATCGTAAGTTCTGGGCATTTATAAACCTCCATTCATTGCCTGACAGAATAGCACTGAATTAAAAAAATTTCGAACAGGATCGGCTATGGAAAAGTGGCAGCAATCTTCCGGGCTGCCTGGCGGCACATCTTCATCCTGGCTCTTTCCGCAAGGATGATCCCCTTCAGGGTGCGTACTGCATCTTTGAGATCATCGTTGACGATGATATAGTCGAACTTACTGAACTCCTTCACGTCTTTCCTGGCTGCTTCCATTCGCGTTTTGATCTTCTCCCTTGATTCACTCTTTCTCTTTTCCAGCCTCGACTTCAGCGTCTTATAATCGGGAGGCATGATGAAGACGAAGACTGCATTCTTCCTCTTCCTCCTGACCTGGGCTGCACCCTGGACATCTATGTCGAGGATGATATCCATTCCTTTTTTCAGCGCATCTGAAACCTCTCTGACGGGAGTCCCGTAATAGTCGCCAAAGATAGTTGCCCATTCAAGAAATCCCCCCGCATCTCGCACCCTGCGGAACGTTTTCAGATTCACGAATCTGTAATCCTTTCCCCCGACCTCCCCTCTTCTCTTCTCCCGCGTCGTGTAAGACACGGAGAAGCCAAGGGAATCGATGGACTTCATGACTTTCCTGATGATGGTAGTTTTTCCAGCTCCAGACGGCGCCGTGATGACGAAGAGTATCCCTTTCCTCATCAAGAATCACTCAATGTTCTGAGCCTGTTCCCTGATCTTCTCTGCTTCCAGCTTGATGTCGATTACGGCTCTGTTGATATCGAGGTTGCCCACCTTGGAGTTGATGGTATTTGCTTCCCTGTTGATCTCCTGCATGAGAAAGTCAAGCTTCTTCCCTACCTCGTCCACATTCTGAAGGAGAGTCTCCAGATGTTCGAAGTGACCCTTCAGTCGGGAAACCTCCTCGCTGATGTCGCATTTATCAACCATGAAGGCAACTTCCTGTTCAAGCCTCGATGGATCGAGTTTGATATCCGGTTCCAGTTCCCTTATCCGCGCCATGAGGTTCTTCTTATGAACATCCGGAAGGGATCCGCAGATCTGCGCTATCCCTTTTCTCTTCTCTTCCATCGTTCCTAGCCGTGACAGGATGTCTTCACCGATGAGGGCTCCTTCCTTAATTCTCATCTCTTCGAGAGATGCAAGGGCCTTCTGGAGAGCCTCCGTAATCGCATCTATCTCTTCGTTCTGATAGATTTTTTCTTTCACCTTAAAATCCATCGCTCCCGGGAGCTGGAGAAGACCCTGAGCCGTCAGATCCCCTTGAAGGCCGAACTCGTTCTTGATCTGATGGAAGGCTTCAATGTATCCTGCGATGAACGGACGGTTCATCTTTATCTCGTACTCCATCTCGTTAATGCCGTTGATGGTTATGGAAACATCTATCTTCCCTCTTGAAACTTTCGACTGAACCGTCTTCTTGATTTGCGGCTCCAGCGGGGTCAACTGCTGGGGCAATTTGACTCTTAAGTCGAAGAAGCGGTGATTGACGCTACGGATCTCAATGGACACTTTGAACTTTTCAGTTTCCACTGTGCCGATTCCGTAACCTGTCATGCTTCTGATCATCGTTTCCCCTTATAAGTGAGGCTCTATGACTGCGGTCGAATTGTGTGATTTATTATAGCAATTCCGGTAAAAAAGTCAATTAACTTATTTCATATCAGTTAGTTACATGACAAGTCATGGTTGCTGGTTTAGAGTCTTCATCATTGTTCAAGGAGATCCAGAACAACCCTGGCTGCCCTCTTGAACACTCCCTTCTCGCCAAGTTTCCCTCTGATATTTTCAAGTTCTTCCTTTACATGTTGAGTTTTTTTCACGTCATCCAGATAGAGTTTTACCTCTTTATAGATTTCATCCGCCTTGCATCTGCCCTGAAGAAGTTCTGGAACTATCATCTTTCCGGCAATAAGGTTTGCCATGGCGAAATTTTCTATCTTCACGAAGAGCCTTGCCAGTAGATAGCTCACGGGGTTTAACCTGTAGATTACAATCATAGGCTTCTTCATAAGCGCCAGCTCGACCGTCGCAGTTCCTGAAGCAACAACGGCGAGATCGAGCACATTTAAAAAATCATAATAATGCTCATGTGTGATCGTAAGAGGCAATTCATTGTAGGGTGCGACCAGTTCTCCAAGCATCTTCCGATCCACATTCTTCGCCACGGGGATCATAAAACACAGTTTCTCATAACTTCGATGCAGAAGCCTTGCGGCGCCCAGCATGGGAGGAAGGATCCTCTTCACCTCACCATTCCTGCTCCCGGGAAGAAGACCCACAAGAATGCTGTCTTCAGAAACCCCGATTCTCTTCCTCATCTCTTCCCTTTCAACCGTCGCCTGCGCGATATCGATGAGGGGGTGCCCCACAAAGTTTGCACGCACCCCGGCTTTTTCATAGACAGGCACCTCGAATGGGAAGATCACGATCATCCGGTCGACGAGTCGTGACATGCTCCTCACCCGTCCTTTGCGCCAGGCCCAGATCTGCGGACTGATGAAGTACACTATCTTGATCCCCAGCCTGTGAGCGTATTTCGCAAGCCTGATGTTGAAGTCCGGGAAATCGATCAGGATGAGCAGGTCCGGTTTATTCTGAACGAAATGGTTCTTCAGTTTTCTGAACACCTTCCATATGATGCGGAAGCTGGAAAGGACCTCGAAAAATCCCACTACGCTGAGCTTCTCGATGTCGTTGATAATATGTACACCCTCCACGCGCATCTGCTCGCCCCCCATGCCATGGAATTGCGCATCGGGCAGGCTCTCCTTTAAAGCCCTGACCAGCATTGCTCCGTATTTTTCGCCCGATTCCTCACCTGAAACAATCGTGATTTTCTTTGCCATCATTCGTCCTGCTGGAATCCGAGCTTAAAAATATGACTTCATTTTACAGATTTGAAATAACCATCCACCTCTTCGGTGATCCTCTTGAGCGATGTCTCAAGCTCGATTCTCTTTTCTTCCATCATCCTGTCATCGGCATCTCTGCTTACATGGATAGGATCACCATACAGGAATACCCCTTTCGAGAAGGGAAGGGGTAGAAGGAATTTATCCCATGTCTGGAAGACTTTCTTTCTCGAAGCTGAAAAGGAAACGGGGATGATGGGAAAGCCCGAAAGCTTTGCCGCCTGTATCACTCCAGGCTGAGCCTTCTGTCCAGGACCTCTCGGACCATCCGGAGTGAAGGCTATATCGTAACCCTGCTTTCCCCTTCTCAGGACCTCCTTGAGGGCCTGCGGACCTCCTTCCGTAGTCGACCCTCTCGTGGAGTCGAAACCGAACAGCCTCATCGTCCTTGCTATGTACTCTCCATCCCGGTGTCTGCTGATCAGAATCGTTATCCTCTTCCCGGGATAGCTGTAAGGCATCATGAATAGTCGCCCATGCCAGAAAGCCATGATATAGTTTTTCCCTTCCCTGCTGAGCAACCTGATCACCTCATCATTAATGTAGGTGATCCGCATTGTGTACCGGCTGATCCGGATCAATAGGTTCGCGACGAGGGCAATGATCGAGAATTTTAGAGATTCCAGAATCCTTCCCATGTCAGAGAGCAAGCCTCTTCTTAAAATCATCGATGGTTCGTCGCAAACCCGCCTCGATGCTGACTTTCGGTTCCCAGTTCATCACCTTTCTTGCCAAGGAGATATCCGGCTGCCTGACCTTCGGGTCATCGATGGGGAGAGGCTTAAAGACAATCCGGCTCTTGCTGCCGGTTATCCTGATTATCTTTTCGGCCATCTCCTTTACCGTCATCTCGCCTGGGTTTCCAATGTTTAGAGGCTCATGGTAATCGAGGAGAAGTAGCCTGTATAAACCTTCCACCATGTCGTCGATGTAGCAGAATGACCTGGTCTGCATCCCGTCCCCGTACACGGTTATGTCTTCGTTGTTAAGGGCCTGGCAGAGGAAGGTAGGTATTGCTCTGCCGTCATCGAGTCGCATCCTCGGGCCGAACGTGTTGAAGATCCTTGCTATCTTCGTGTTGACGCCATGGTACCTGAAATAGGCCATCGTCATCGCCTCAGCAAATCTCTTGGCTTCATCGTAAACCCCTCTCGGTCCCACGGGATTGACGTTTCCCCAGTATGATTCAGGCTGTGGATGAACCAGCGGATCTCCATAGACCTCCGAAGTGGAAGCAAGCAGGAAGACTGAATTCTTGGCCTTCGCCAGTCCGAGCGTCTTGTGCGTCCCGAGAGAGCCCACCTTGAGGGTCTGAATGGGGAGTTCCGCGTAGTCCTTTGGACTGGCCGGAGAGGCGAAGTGGAGGATGTAATCAACCTGCTGGGCGATGTAGATATATTCGGTAACATCCTGCTTGATGAACTGGAATTTTTCGTTGCGGATGTGCGATATGTTCTCTATGCTGCCCGTCGAGAGATTATCCATGCAGATAACATGGAAATCCCTCTCGAGAAAGCGGTCGCACAGATGCGATCCGATGAACCCGGCTCCGCCCGTAATCATAACGGTTTTCTCCATCTTCTTCCTCCCGTTATTACGAGTGCCCTTTATAACTCATCATCCTGTATTCAGTCAATGCCAATCGCTCTCAATCTGACATAGTCTCAGTTTTAGATTTCTACAGCACGCAAACTGGAGCGTTACCTGATCTGGTATAATTTGACCGAGTTTTAGCAAATTATGAAGAAAGTATTCCTTCTCGACAACTATGATTCCTTCACTTATAACGTGGCTCAGTTGCTGGGAAAGATAGGATGCAATTTCCTGGTGAGAAGACCTCACGAGACATCCTTGCAGGAAATGGAATCATTCTTTTATTCAAGCGATCATCTCGCTCTCCATGCACACGATTCTGAGATGAGGATCATCCTTTCCCCTGGACCAATGAGGCCAGAAGACCATCCCTTCCTGTTCGAAGTTCTGGAAAGGTTCCACGGCTCTGCAAGAATCCTTGGGATCTGCCTCGGCATGCAGGCCATCAATAAGTTTTTCGGGGGGAGCATCAAGAAGGATGATGTCCCCCTGCACGGAAAGGTATCCATGATCATCCATTCAGGACGAGGACTATTCCATGGGATCAAGAACCCATTTCAGGCGGCACGGTACCACTCGCTACTCCTCGACATGATACCCGATCCTCTAAAAGTAACGGCCATAACCGATGATGGAAAGCCGATGGCTTTTCAGCACCGGATTTATCCCATTTTCGGCGTTCAGTTCCACCCTGAATCTTTTATGACTGAGCATGGAGAAATCCTCCTTGCAAATTTTATGAATGCGGGAGCCGAGTAAAATTCCATTCTCGATCATGTCCGGTGAAAAGCATCAATGATTGAAACATTGCCCGAAATCAAAAAGATAAGCCTGCATTGCTCTCGTCTCGATAAATCATTAGAGCGGATGGACTTTAAACGGTGGAGCGCCTTGCTGAAAACCGGCGTACCGCGAAATGGGCACGAAATCTCAATTCTTGGCTGCAATCCATTCTTGATCTTTCAATCGAAAGGGCGCCGGCTTCGGGTCCTTGCTGGCAATAGAGTCCTTGAGCAGGACGCGGACCCTTTCCACGCTCTCCAGGCAATTCTTGACCACTACCGGTGCCTGATTAATAGATTTCCGGACAAATCAGAAGAAGGACCGATTGGAGCATTCTCGAAGAGGATACTTATCCGCGGCGGCGGGATCGGAGCGTTTTCCTATGACCTGAACAGGCTCATCGAGTCGATACCGGAGAGGCTGCCGGACCTTCATCATCTTCCGGATATCATCTTTACTCTCTTTTCTCAGTTCATGATCCTCAACGAGAATAGCGGTGAGTGTCTTAAGGTCGAACTCGACGTTGATCTACTGGGAGTTGACTCCGGGACACTGCTGGAAGTGCCATCTTATGAAAGTGATTTATCAGACTCAAACAAAAGTGGCACACTAACTGCCTGGGAGTCCAATTTCAATAGAAACGATTACATCCAGGCTGTTAAAAGAGTGAAAGAATATATCGGCGAGGGAGATATCTACCAGGTCAACATCTCTCAGCAGTTCAAGGCACCTTTCACTGGAGATGCTTTCCGGATCTTTGAACGCTTGAATCTTCTAAACCCCGCTCCGATGAGCGCCTACATGGACTTCGGCGGGATCAAGCTGATCTCCTCTTCTCCCGAAAGGTTCCTCATGCGGCAGGGGAACCTCGTGGAATCCCGTCCTATCAAGGGGACGATGTTGCGAGGAAGAACGGCTGGGGAAGACCGAAACTTCAGAGAGATGCTTCTTTCAAGCGCAAAGGAAGAGGCGGAACTATCCATGATCGTCGATCTAATGAGAAACGACATCGGCAAGCTTGCCCGATCTGGAAGCGTGAAGGTGGCGCAACATAAGGTTATAGAAGAGTACAGCAACGTCTTTCAGATGCTCTCCATCATCAACGCAGATGTTTCGAGCGAATTGCCCTCTCTGGAACTGATCAGATCCTGCTTTCCTGGAGGTTCGGTTACGGGATGTCCCAAGCTGCAGGCGATGAAGATCATCGAGGAGCTGGAGAGGGACAGGCGGGGATTCTACTGCGGAAGCATGGGCTACATAGACTTTGATGGAAACTTCGATCTGAACATAGCTATAAGGACCATCACGGTCAAAAATGGATGCCTCTTCTTCAACCTCGGCGGCGGTATTGTCTTCGATTCTGATCCCGAGAGCGAATACGAAGAGACACTTCACAAAGGCAAAACAATATTCGAATCCTTACGCTTCAACAATTAGAAATATTGCATTTATCAGCGGGAGAATAGTTCCTGAAGTTCTCTGAGATGCTTCCTGTCTTCGGGGGATGGATCGTATTCGACCTTTGCCGTGAGGAGGGTTACGGCAGGGCTTCCGCACTCCATCGTCAGCATGAAATCCTTTGAACCGATCCCTTTCAATTCCAAAAGCTCAAAGGGGATCCATTCGCTCTTGATGATGTTCCTATCCTCATCGTACTGTTCGAACTTTATGCTTATATACTTCAGGGAACTTCTCATGGGACCCGTGATATTGATCGTCGCCGCGATGGTCTTCCCTTCCATGACTGCCCATGAGAGGACTTTAACTTCATATTGTCTTCTCTCCTGAAGGACCTTTAAAACAGGATCGGCTTTTTCGCACGCCAGATGGAAAATCATAGCAAGGAAGACCGCAATCAGCACTCTGCCGTAGGGAATAAAATATTCTCCCATCTCAAATTTCAATCCTCAAGAAGATTGATATTTTTTTCAATCGGAAGGGATGATCAGCTTTTAGCAACGGGGATCTTCGTCTCTTCTTTGTCCTTGAAGACCTTCTTTATCCTTTTCTTCTTCTCGCCCCCCTCGCTGTAATAGTAGTACCCGGCGTAGTAGTAGTCTTTATAGTAAGCTCTCTCGATATCTACGCTGTTCAGGATGGCACCGACTACATTCCCATGGATCTGCCGGATCTGGTGGAGGCTTCTTCTTATCAACTCCTTATCGTTCTCATTGTGCTTGATGACAAGAGCAACCATGTCCGCCACAGAGGAAAGGATGATCGAATCTGTCAGTGAAACGACGGGGGGCGAATCGAGAAGGACCCAGTCGAAATCCCTGCGCAATTCCTTCAGGAGGTTCCGGAATCTCTCCTGACCGAAGAGCTCCGGAGGGTTGGGGGGGATGGGACCGCATGTCATGATGCTCAGATTCGGCGTCTCTGAATTCTTCATGTAAAGGCGGTAGTCATCGGTTTCAGACGTAGCCAGATAATTAGTGAGGCCGTTTTCCCTGCTCACACCAAAGAAATTGTGCATCGTCGGTCTTCGCAGATCGCAATCGATGACGGCCACCCGATCGCCGCCGCTCGCCATCGTCTTCGCGAGGTTCAAGATAGTGGAGCTCTTCCCTTCTCTGGGACCAGCGCTCGTGATGAGAAGAACCTTCTTCTGGCGCTGGTTGCTGGAAAAGATGATGCTCGTCTTCAGGGTCTGGAAAGACTCTTTTACCGCATGGCTTGCGGTATCCCTGTATTTCGGTACTATGGAAAGAAGATTCAGCTTCAGATACTGTTCGATGTCTTCCGTAGATTTGATGGTATTGTCGAGATAATCGAGGAAGAAGACCGTCCCGATACCGAGCATGAGACCGAGAAGTATCCCCGCTACCAGATTGATGAGTTTTCTCGGCTTCACCGGATTCTGTGGTACCATAGCCCGGTCCAGAATGTTGACGTTGTTGGGAAGAAGCTGGGCGCTCAGGCTGATCTGGTTCATCCTCTCCATGATGGCATCATAGATCTTCTTCTTAGTGTCGGCATCCGTCTTGGCGACATCGTACCTGGTCGTGGCTTTTCCTATCTCGAAGGCCTCTTCTTCGGTCATTCCGATCTGCTCTCTCAGATAGCGATCGTTGCCAAGCTCCTGTTCATATTCCGTCTTGATCTTGGCGATAAGGGTGCCGATCTGATTGGAGATCTTCGTCTTGATGTTTTCTAGCTCGCTCACCTTCTGCCGGAGCGTGGGATGCCCCGGCTTCAAGGAGATCTTCAATTTCTCGATCTCCTGCTCGAGCGCGATCCGCGTCTTGTTCAGGTCCTGAACGGTCTTATCGTCGGCGATCTCCGGCAGTGTCATGAAATCGCCTCCGCTCTTCTCCAATTCGGAGATGCTGTTCATGGTCCCTTTCAATTTTCCGAGCTTGATCTGCGTCTTGGAGAGCTCCTCGTTGTAGGATGTCAGCTTGTTGTTGATGATATCCCTCTGTTTCTCGGGGACCAGGATTCTCTCCTGTTCCGCGATGTTGAAGCGGTCTTTCTGCGCCTCGGAGAGCTGCTCCTTCAAAGGATTGATGCTCTTGAGCATCTCCTCGACAATCCTCTGAATCCCTTCCACCGCTTTATCCACGTTCCTCTTCACATATTCATCCGCTACCGCATTGACCCATTCCGTAATCTCCTGAGGATTCGTCCCTTCGATGCT
>JBFMGF010000065.1:0-57185 GCA_040752675.1 Acidobacteriota bacterium | reverse complement strand
TCTTGAGCATCTCCTCGACAATCCTCTGAATCCCTTCCACCGCTTTATCCACGTTCCTCTTCACATATTCATCCGCTACCGCATTGACCCATTCCGTAATCTCCTGAGGATTCGTCCCTTCGATGCTGATTTTGACAATGCCCGTATCTTTTTTTGGCTCAACATCTATCCTTCTCACGAAAAGGCCCACTGGATCTTTCGCTCCCTTGAAAGAGGGGTGTTCCATCAACCCCAACTTGTCGATAACTCGTTGGGCAATATCTCGGCTTTTGATGATTTCGAGCTGAGTATTGTGATACTTTTCTTCAGCAAACCATCCATATCCCTGTGCTCCGAGACCCGCTGCCTCCTGACCTTGAAGAATGCGCCTTGCTTCAGGCTGGATCTCAACTGTTACGGTCGATCTATAGATAGGGGTTTGAACAAAAGTTCCAATGGCTACAATTGCAAAAATAATAGTAAATATAGACGCGACGGTCCATCGCCCGCGCCAGATGACCTTCCAGTAATCGCGAAGATGGATTTCCCTTTCTTCTTTCGTAACCCGACTTATATTTTCCATCAAATTCCTGCCTCTTGAAATTGCTTGTTTTTAATATACTTTTTCATTAGGCTCAATTCAAGTAAAGTTGAAATTCCCATCTCTGCAATTTCTTTTACAGAAATCTCCGCTTCACGATGATAATGTCTCCGGCCTTCAGTGGGACATCGGGACTCTTCCCATCCATGATCTTCTTCAGGTTGTACTTTTCCTTGATCTGGCCGTTTTCCGATTCTCTAAAGATCTCCACCGTCTCGTCATACCAATCGGTCAACCCCTGGGCGATCGAGATAGCCTTGAGCAGGGTCATCCCCTTTTCCAGGGGGAAATCACAGTTCCTTTTCACCTCTCCCTGGATATAGGCGTATTTCATCTTCGGAACAGTGATCACATCTCCATTCATGAGCATAATATTGGCTATTCCTTCTTCAAAATCCGTTCTATCGATTCGGATCTGTTCTGACTCCATCCCAGAACCAGTCTTTCGCGTAATGATGATCTCAGTTCCGGCAAGACCGGTCAGCCCGCCCACTTCTGCAATGGCATCTTTTAAGCTAGTGTTTCCTTTCAGTGCCACTCTTCTCTGATTGCGTACTTCACCTGTGATGTAAGCCCACTGGCTGTTGTACTCGACAACTTCGATGTTCACCTGTGGATCAACGATGTAATCTCTGGCATAAAGCTGCGTGATCTTATCCGTTAGCTGCAGGATAGTCAGACCAGCCACATCGACATCCCCGATCAAAGCGAAATTAGTCTTACCATCCTTTCCGACCTGAACCGTTCTGGATAAATCTGGATTATTATAGATCGAGATGGACAGCTTATCGTCTGGACCAATCACATATCTTTCCTCAATAGTGAGCTGTCGATTTCCAGCGTCTGACGCAATCTTGACAAATCTCAGCCTGAGGGCATTACCCTTTTTCTCCATACCAGAAAGGAAGGCGCCCGATAATTTAAGAATAGTCTCTTTTCCTTTTTTCTCTTGAGTATTTCCCTCTTTCAAATAAACCTTTTCAACAAAGCCTTCTACTCGATCCTTTTCGGAAACGATGATCCCCTGAAAATTCTCCAATTGCAGGCTGACGAGGCCTGCATCCGTATCGATCCTGTAATCGGTCCCCGTTTCCGGAAGGCTGATAGTCACCGTCATCTCCTTTCCGTCAGATTGGACCTCATAACTCAGGCGGCAGATATTCTGGGCTGCCGGCATCGTCCATACGGAGAGAGCCAGGAGGCACGAAAAGATCATATAGCTAATTACCTTTTTCAATGTCATCCCCTCATGAAATATAAACGGCAAAAGCAGCTCTATAAAATTATCGAGCTCTTTTGCCTCCATTTATGCACCAGATTTTAGAACCAACCGAACCCCATCTGAATAAAGAAACGGTTGGCATCGAAACCATATATGTCGATATTCGTATCTCGCTTGATCCAGGAATATCCTGCTCTCAGACCCATGGTCGGGGTGAAGAGATGGTTGACACCAAGATCGATCCTGCTCATTTTATCCTCGCGCGTGATTCCGTTATAGGCTGACATGATGGAAGTTAAGCTCGCCTCGACAGGATCGGGATATCTATTCAGCGAGTAAGATCCCCTGATAGAGACAGAAGTAAATTTCGCGATGTACTGTATGAGGCCAAAAGACCCCATGTTGGAAAGATAATATTTGTTATTCAAGAAATAGGACTGGTATGCATATCTTCTCAGGCCGAAATCGATCCAGAATTTCGAGGATAATTGAGTTTTCAGGGAAGCCTCGGCCGTGATTCCCGCGAAGTCCGATGCTTCCACACCACCCTTGAATGAAAGGTTGGAATAGGAGATGCTTGCGAAACCGGTCGTTTTTTTCAGAAGATTGCCCTTCAACCCCACCGCAACAATGTTCTCATCGAATTCCTCTTCTTTCGTGCGGATCATCTCTCCAAGAGCGTTGTAAACCGGGATCCCCTGGGTGAAAGTCCTGAAAGAATAATTACTGAAGATGGTTAGCTGAGGAGTAAGATTCTGATAGTAGGAAGCTCTTGCTCCTTTTGCATCATAATTGAAGAAAGAACTGACAGCCAGTCTGTCGAATTTCAGGTCGTCATAATTAGCTTTGATCTCAAAACCTCGCTGGCCGGCAAAATCATAACCGAACCCGAGTGTCGAGGTGCTCAACCTGAATTGATCGGCTCCAAAGACAGTTTCGCCGCCGGGGTCGAATGATTCAACTTCAAGAATCCCCTTTGTGTAATCTTCCTTGAATGAAACTCTCATTCCGTTCGAGAACATCAGAAGAGTATCCAGGTTAAGGATATGGGAGATATTCTCTGCCAGATCGTAATCCGCAAAGCTCCTGTACTGCGGCGTGTAGGAGAGTCTAGCATAAGAATGAGAGAAAGGAAGCTCGAAGCGGAAGGTCGGCTTGATCGTGTAAATGTTATCTGAAACCTTCTCGAAGCCGAAGAGTTCGGCAAACTGCTCATTCCTGGAAAAGACATTGTCGTTGTATTCATATCCAAAGAGGACTGAAGGAAAGAAGATGACATTGCCAAGTGTTAAGCCCTTTTCGGGGCTTATGCCGCTTGACTGCTGGGCAGGAGATGGCCAGATGGAGACAGCTAATAAAAAAAGAAAAATCAATGAATTCTTAAAATATTTCATGCATTTCATAAGAGTTTTTGCCCTTGTGCCCGTCTTTCCCAATATGATCTATACCCTTCTCCTTCATCGAAAAATTTGATAGAAATAATACATCCTAATAGAGGTTGCGTCAAGGTTTGCAGCTATAAGTCATTGTATTTTTAGAGGTTAATCTTCTTCGAATGTCACCCAAGGGTTCCTGAAGAGCCTGTTCAGGGTGAAAAGAAAAATGTACTCTGGACGATCGATGGCGATTGTGCGCACCATCCTTTCCACAAGCTTACTTCCTCCTGATTCAAGGAATTTCAGGGGATTCTCTGAATAATATCTCGAGATGATAAAGCCGCGGAAGAGAGGAATGCGGACACGCGAGAAGATTGAAGGATGCAATAGGTCAGGAAAAAGTTTCTTCAGGTAAAGCAAGGCGAAACAGACCGAGTAGAAACAACTCCATTCAGTACTTTTCTGAAAGACATAGTCCATGTCAACAGGATTTTTCTTCAGAATTTCCTTCAGATCGACGTGCCATTTGAGCTGTACATGGAAGGTGTGATGGAAAAGATGGAGGCATAGATGGATGAGGAGGTGCTCCGGCTTCAGGAATTTGACGTTTGGTGGAAATGGTGAAAGTGTTTCCGCATTCTTCCATATCTCATCCATGTCAACCCGGTACCGGAACTTCTGGGAAAGGTCCCAGTGGACCTCGAAAAGGCATGGGAAGAGACTCTTCGTCCAGCATTCCACCGTGTAGGAAGCCTTCTTGAAATAGCGCAACTCCTGGCCTGAAGGAACTTTGAGATCGAGAGCCTTTAGCATCTCCAGGAATTCATCGAGATCTGCCGGGTGGATGAGAAGATCGATGTCATCTAGATGACGGAGCTCCTGTGATTTATATATGCGGTGGACAAGATCGGCCCCTTTGAGAAGGATTATGTCTATCTTCCTTCCGGAAGCTTTCTCGATGATCTTATCAAGGATCCCAAGGATATAGGCATTATCGACCTTGGCTTTCTTTCTGCTCGTTTTGAAGAGATTTGTCATATCGGGCGGAAATAGAGGCTGGCATCCCTGAGATTCTATAAGCCAGTCGATGTAAGCCCCTGTCCCCGAGTTTTTCAGAAGCTTTTGAAACCTTTCCTGGTCCAGCGGCACTCTCCGCAACTGATCATCTTTCAGGAGCGATTCAGCATGAGCCCAGTCCGCTCTAAGAAGATCCAGCAATAGCCTCTCTTCACAGTACTCTGTTTCCTGGGACAATGACATTCTCACCTTTGGATCGTTTCTTGTGACTATTTTATTCTAATCAGCAGCCTTCTTATAGCCTGGAAAGACCCGTAGATAAACCCCATTCCATAGCTGAGATGGATGAGAGGTGTGATTAAAAAAACGATGGCTGCCGGTCTCAGCCCCAGCAGGGGAATCGATGACAGCGTGAAAACAACAATCATGAGAAGATAAAGAGCATTAAGAAGCCACAAATTAAAAAATAGCCATCCTGGAGAATATCCCGACCAGATTTTTTCGATAAGCAGAAGAACCGAGAGCAGGAACGAGACAGTGAATAGCGCAGGTACGAAATACTTTACTTTGACCGCTTCCGTATGCTTCGACAGGACGATCGGCTTCACTCTTCCGTAATGGAAATACTGTCTGGACAGCGACCCGAAGCTGTTTCTGGGAAAATAGTAAAATTTAATCTCTGGATCCAGGATAATCCTGTAACCCGCTTTTCTGATCCTGGTATTCAGTTCAAAATCCTCTCCTGGAGGCAATGTTTCATCGAAGTATCCAACCTTCTCCAGGACTTCCCTCTTGAAGCTTCCTGTCTGGATGGAATCCACATAAGCTCTCTTCCTCAACGTCCTGTAAGGGACAGACCCGACTCCGAGTTTTGAGTTCAGAACGTAAGAAGCGGCTTTTCTGAAAGAGGTATCTATCACCATGCGTACAGGACCGCCAACAACCTTCTCACCCGTTTCTTCAAAGACCTTTGCGATGGAAGAGAGATAATCCCTATCCACGTAACTGTGTGCATCAACCCTCGTGATAATATCCCCCTTAGCATTCTTTGTCCCGATATTGATTGCGGAAGCTGCAATCCTTCCCGGGTTGTCGAAGATCATTACTCTACCCGATCCTGCCAGTTCCCGGACGATCTCCATCGAACCATCCGTCGAGCCTCCATCCACCGCAATGATCTCATACCTATCAGCAGGATAGTCCTGATCGATCAGCGATTCCATATTCCTCCGGATAAACTTCTCCTCATTATAGATGGGAATGATGACCGAGATAAATGGTAACAAGCAGCTTTTTTCCATTTCTAATCCATTAATTGAAAAGTATGATAGTTTAAAATCAGAGGAAAATAAACATCTTTGAATATCAGAAATTTTAGGAACCGCGATGAAAGAAGATCGTTTGAATAGTCTTGAGCATGATTATGATATCGAGGAAGATGGACATTTCCTGAATATAGTAAAGATCATACTGGAGCTTGATGTGGGCATCTTCAATAGAAGCTCCGTATTGATAGTTGACCTGCGCCCATCCAGTTAGACCGGGTTTCGCTGAAAACCTTAAAGAATAATAAGGAATGTACTGCTCAAGCATGGCAACGAAGTTCGGTCGCTCTGGTCTCGGACCCACAAGACTCATATCGCCCTTGAAAACATTGATGAATTGAGGAATTTCATCGAGTCTTGTCCTTCTCAATATGCGTCCAATGAATGTGACGCGTGGATCATTCCTGCTCGCCCATACAGGACCATCTTCCTCGGCATTAGCGATCATTGTCCGAAACTTGATAAGCTGATATGATTTCTTATCGAGTCCAACTCTTTCCTGCTTGTAGAAGATGGGGCCTTTGGACGTCAGCTTTATGGGTATGGCAAGCAAGAGTAAAAGTGGTGATAGAATGATTAAAGCAAGCGCTGAGACCCATATATCAATGACACGCTTAATATTTTTTTCTTCCAGCCGGCTGCCGCCAAGGAACTTCTGGCTGAAGATAAGCCATGTATCTTCTATGCACTTGACTGGAACTTTCCCTGTCACTTTCTTGTAAAATGTCGGCATTTCGAAAACATTAATTCCCCGCGACTTTAGATCAAGAATAGACTTAATCATAACTCCATTTACTTCAAACTTTCGATGAAGAATTGCAAAAACAATAATGTCTATCCTTTTTTCATTTACAACCTTTAATATATCTTTGCTCGTTCCAAGAACTGGAATGCTTTCAATTGTTTTGCTCTGTTTTTCTGGATCATCATCAATAAAACCAATGATTCGATAGAATGAGGAAAAATTCTTTTGCATTTCCTCAGCAAAAGCTCTTCCTATTCGCCCTGCTCCTATTACAAGGATATTTTTATGAGATAGAATTTTCGGATTTACAAGATAAGATATAAACCTCCATAGCGAGATAAAAACCCACAGCAATATGGCATGAACTGTAAGAACACCCCTACCCATTCTCCAGTGAGGGCCAAAATAGTAAAAAATAGAAATGACTAGCATCGAAAAGATGATGAGAATGCTGATCCTAAGAAAATCTTTCCATCTCTTGAATTCCTTTTCGAGATTGTACAATTCTCCAATATAGAAAATGGAAATGTAGATCACCACAAGAGTCCAGGAAGCAACCGTATAGTTTTTCAAGATTTTATAAAGATGAAAATGATAAGTGAGCAGAAACTCCCTCAAATCAACATCCATCAGAAGGCCTCTGATGAAAAAAGAAACAGGTATGAGCAGGAGGATAATTGTTATATCCCCCATTAAGACCCAAAGCTGGCATTTCCTGATTGGAACTTTAAAAAAAGTAATCATAATCTATGCAAAATTGACTTATTATTTTTCAATTATAAAATATACTGTTCTCTAAATTATCTTTCAATAAGTGTCTTTTATTTTTATAAATATCACATATTCTAATTTTTATCGTTGATAGGTAATGGATAAGAATAAAGATTACCAAATTATTGAATACGAATCGCGATATTTTCCTAGTATCCTTGAGCTTTTTAGCATCGTTCATGAAGATTATATGGACGAGCGCTTATGGAAATGGAAATACTTCTATCCAAGCAGAAAACCTGCTCAGATCTTGATGGCCGTTCAGCAAGGCAAGGTTGTGGGAATTCAGCCAGCCTTTTTCAACAGGATGAAAATGGGCAATACTGAACGGCTTGCTTGCATGCTCGCTGATGTCATGACTCATCCCAAGCATCGAAGAAAGGGAGTCTTTTCAGCGCTTGTTGAGGAATCGAAGCAAAAAGCTCTTGAAAAAGGGGTCCCGCTCATTTACACATTTCCCAATGAGCAGTCCTTCCCCATGTTTATCCGACATCTGAAATGGCATCATATATTTTCTTTACCGCTCCATATTAAGATCACCAATATGCTAAGAATAGTACAAGAATGGAAAGGACCAAAAAGTAAGAGTTTTGCTTTGCATGCCTTAGCGCCAATTCAGAAGCTCATGTTCCGGCAACTCACGGTTCAAAGCAAACAGTATGAGATTCAAGAAATCAGTCAGATCAATGAGGAAGATGTTTCCTCTCTTCTCGAAGATTCGCTTTCAGAATTTCCATTTGCGGTCATCCGGGATCGATCATACCTGGAGTGGCGTTATATTAAACATCCACGTCATACTTACCGCATATTTCAAGCCTGCAAAGATCAAAAGCTTGTTGGATTGCTCATTTTCCGGATGGGGACTTTTCAGAACATAACAATATGCTTCTTGTGCGATTTTTTCGTAGACCGCAATCATCAGAATGGTGGATTGGCCCTTCTGGCAGAGATGGAGCATATAATGAGCGAAGAAAGAGTTGGTATCGCTGGCAGCCTGATGTTGAGCAGTAAAAGAGAGAGTAAGATCTTAAAACGAGCAGGATTCAGAATCCTTCCTCGCCGATTAGCCGGCAAAGAGTTCTATCTTGTCAGCCAGTCCGATGATGTTTCCATCAAAAAGAATTTCCTTCTAAATCCTCAAAATTGGTTTATGACATGGGGAGATACCGATATTGTCTGACCCGAACCCCTGCATCTCGAAACTGGACCTGTTTACCTTGGATAACATGATTCCCCTTATATTAAAAAGCTTCTTATAGGAAATGAACGATGAACTTGATGCTGAGCATCGATGTGGAAGAATGGTTCCAGGTAGAGAATCTGAGAAAGGCCATTTCCAAAACTCAGTGGAACAGCCTAGAATCCAGAGTTGAAAAGAACACTCTACTGATACTGGAGATACTCGCCGCTCTTCAGCAAAAGGCCACTTTCTTCATCCTGGGATGGATCGCGCAAAAGATCCCTGATCTTATCAGGGAAATCTCCTCGCAAGGGCATGAAATCGCTTCTCATGGATTCGACCATGAGCCTGTCTTCAAACTTTCCAGAGAACAATTCCGAAAGGACCTGTTACTATCAAGAGAGCTCCTTGAAAAATGTTCCGGACAGAGCATAGTGGGATTCAGGGCACCTACATTCTCCATGACCGGCTGGGGGTTGGATATCTTGCAAGAAGAGGGTTTTCTCTATGATTCAAGCTACCAACCACACAGATCCAAAAAGAATTTCTCAATAGCTGCAATATCACAAGCTAACAGCAACAGGGTCGTGCTGGAAAATGGATTGCTGGAAATCCTCTTATCATCTCATCGATGGTTCGGGATTTCTTTGCCATGGTCCGGTGGCGGTTATTTCCGGTTAATTCCCTACCCGATTTTTAAAAAAGGGATTAAAAATATCCTGCGAGAAAAAGGATCCTATTGCTTTTACATTCATCCATGGGAACTCGATCCAAGGCAACCCAAGGTCCCGGTTTCTTTCCTTAAAAAATTCAAGCATTATTATGGCCTCTCCCGAACGGAAGAGAAATTCCGAGCCTTGCTGCAGGATTTTCGATTCAAAACTCTTCAGGAAGCCCTTTTTTCTCAAGCAAAGTAAAAGGAAGGTTGTCAGGAAGGGTCGGTTCTCATCAAAATTTTTACGATTCGCTCTGCTGCATGTCCATCCCCGTAAGGATTCACAGCCTGCGCCATTTTTTTATATTCATCGTGGTCATAAAGGAGTTTTTCTGTTTCCCGCACGATGTTCTCCTCGTCCAATCCAACGACCTTCACGGTTCCCGCTTCAACGGCTTCGGGTCTCTCCGTCTCCTTTCTCATAACGAGGACAGGCTTTCCTAATGCCGGAGCCTCTTCCTGGATGCCTCCAGAATCGGTCAGCACAAGATAGGCTTTCTTCATGAGATGGGCAAAAGGGGCATACCCCATGGGATCAACAAGGTGTATCCTTTCTCTTCTGCTGAGCATTCGGTAGACGGGCTGGCGGACATTGGGATTCCTGTGCACCGGATAAATGAGGCTCACATCAGAATTTCTCTCGGCAATACGGCAAAGCGCCCGACATATTTGGAGGAATGGCTCCCCAAAATTTTCTCTCCGGTGGGCTGTAATGAGAATCAATCGATTGCCGTTTTCCAGACCAGCTAACAATGGATGCATTCCTCTGGGCACCTCCTGCTGAACTGTCCATAGGAGAGCATCGATGACCGTGTTCCCTGTGATGAAAATATTTTCTTCTGGAACATTCTCAGCAAGAAGTGCCCTTGCCGCCGTCCTGGTGGGAGCAAAATGATATTTCCCTAAAACCCCTATGATGTGCCTATTGACTTCTTCCGGGAAAGGAGCGTAGATGTTTTTTGTTCTAAGACCAGCTTCTACATGACCGACGGGAATCTTCTGGTAGAAGGCGGCAAGCGCAGCTACCATGGCAGTTGTCGTGTCTCCTTGGACGAGAACCAGATCGGGTTTCACATTCTGGAGGACTCTTGTTAATTCCATCATGCCCAGGGATGTAAGGCTGGCGGGAGTCTGATCGTTCTCCATAAGATCAAGATCGATATCCGGCTTGATCATAAAGAGATCCAGCACCTGGTCAAGCATCTCCCGGTGTTGCGCTGTGACACAGACGACCGATTCTATCCGCTCAGGATTCTTTTTAAGCTCTTTAACGACTGGAGCCATCTTGATAGCTTCCGGCCGCGTGCCAAAAATGGAAAGGATTTTCAACATGGAGCATTTTTCATCATTAATCGGGATCTTTTCCGGCTTTATCAGAAGCTAGCTGATGCCTCAATTCTGTTCCAGTTTTCTCTGAACCACTGGACGGTGTTTTTCAATCCCTGCCGGAAATCAGTCTTAGGTTCATATCCGATGATCTGCTTTGCTTTATCGATGGAAGCAAGCAGCCGACTCTTAGTGTCCCACTTGCGCCGCGGAGTATAAACGATCCCGGATCGATTGCCGGTCAATTCATTGATCCAGTTCGCAACGTCGATGACTTTATGCTCTGTCCCGGAAGCAAGGTTCATGGCTTCGCCGACAGCAGAATCCAAGGCTCCCGCCCTCAATAGACCATCTACAATGTCGCCTACATAGGTCCAATCTCTCGTCTCTTCTCCGGTCCCCATGATCGGGAGAGGTTGTCCTTTCAGCGACCAGTAGACAAAATTAGGAATGACATTCCTGTAAGCGCCAGGGATCTCGCCCGGCCCGAAGGAATTGAAGAACCTGCATCGGACCGTTTTAAGTCCATAATAGTTTTTAAAATAGTTGCAGTAAGTTTCGCCAAGCATCTTTGTGATCTGGTAAGGAGTATCGAGATCAAGCGAAGTGAAGTTTTCGATCAAGGGCAAAGGAGATTTCCCATAGACGGAGCAACCAGAAGAAGCATATATCACCTTCTCGACTCCTGTGAGATTTGAGTACTGAAGGACTTTCAATGTGCCCATCCCGTTGACCATCAAATCATTCTCTGGATGATCAATGGAATTCTGATTGGCAAAAAGAGCGGCAAGGTGATAGACAAGGGTTGGTTTGAAGGAATAGACATGCTTCAAGAGGGAATCATCCGTCACGCTTCCGTAGATGAAGCGGACATTCTTCTTCTGCGGAATATTCCATCTGGCCGCAGAAGAGAGATCATCTACAATGATGATCTGGCTGTCCTTTATATCTGCCATGGAAGCTGCCAGGTTGGACCCGATGGCACCTGCCCCGCCGGTGATAAGAATCGTTCGTCCACAATAGTATTCAGAGTAGTGTTGCATGTTCTTCTCCTGCACTCATCAATGCTTCTTATTGTCTAAGAAGTTGGATGGCCAATCCAGCTGCAAACTGGATTCGCTCCCTATCAAGAGGCTCCAATCCAGCATTTATCACTTTCAGATACTTTCCTTCTATGGAAAAATCCAAAGCCTTCTGTTTTCCTTTCTCAGAGACTAGAAATATATTCCTTACGCTCTTAAAATCAACATCGCTTTTAAAATAAGCGAGCGTTGCTTTCGGAATCAGGAAATGAACTTTCCTGAAATGCTGCTTCGCCTGGACCTTCAGGAAAATCTCAGAACCCTGACATTGGCTCTCCTCTTTGATGATTGCGGGACCATCTGTCTCCGTAGTGATAGCCAGAGCTGTGTAAATGGCATCACGGTCGTCCACGGTAAAATCGAGATCAGGATATCCTCTAGGATCGTTAAAAACCTTTATCATAGTATCATTTTTATAAATTTCAATCTTGAGGATAGTTCCAATCAGGTAACTCGGTGGCTTGATGGAGACTTCGTGAACGTGATCCCGGTCAACAGGAATATCTTTTCCCAACAAGCGAATTCCATACCTGTATCTCCTAGGATGGTCTTCGAAATCAAGAACAACTTCTTCAACACATCGAAAAGCTTTCAGCTCAGGCGTGAAATAGTCATAGTAGGCCAGGACCGCTTCCGAAGCAGTTGCGAACTTAAGATGAGGCATACTTTCTCTCAGATGCCGGAGATGGTCTGCAATGATCTTCCAGCTCCCATACTTAGGATCCAGGTTGTCCCATTCTCCAAACCTCATGTTGAAATATTTATCATGACAGGTCGATGTAATGACATGGACGCCCGGTTTCACTTCTCCTTTCATCAGAAGATCATTGACTCGCTTTTCCACAAGCTTGTCGATGATCTTCAGGGTGCTCAAGTAATCAGTGTCCAGATTATATTCTGGCTTAATCTCCAAAATTCCGCTGGCTTGTAAGCTCTTTGTCGCGGCGAAGATATCGTTCTTCGTCGTGAAGTAAGCAGTCTTCCTCCCTTCTTTGGATGAAAAATAAATACTTCCTTTAGGCAAATCGCTATTGGCGAGAATGCCCAGCTTCCTGAGGGCCAGAAGAGACTTTTCTTGCTCCAAAGGCCCCCATCCAAATTCAAGAGCTCCAGTGCGGTGAAAAATAGCACGATAGGAAGGTTCACCCAGGCGCCCAAACCCCTCCAGTATTTTGATGACTGCCATCAGACTTCCGGTTCTGCTAAGGGGATCGTCAAAACTTCCAACAGATGGATAAGCATTGGCCCAGTATTTTCGATTGGGAACTCCCGTCAGAAGAAAGGAATCTTTCACTTTAATCACATCTTCCTTTTCATCGAAAGTGAGCGGAAAATCTGGGGACTCCGGGAAGGAAAAGGCATGAATGTGGACAGCAAGGTCATTTCCTTGTTGTGTGACTTGGCTCAAGTAATCATCTATGTCTCTTGCAAGGATCTTCCACTCGTTCCCAGACGATTTCTCCGCTGCCCAATGGATGACTTTATAAGTGGAGCCGACATCTACAAGGTGCGTCCATTTCGCCCCTTGGAGGCGGGCAACGCTTTCTGCCAAAGATGATTTTTCAATGAGAGTCAACCTCGCGTCCCGGCAGCTGTGGATTTTCTGCCGCTCGAGAAGTTCATGATCCTCTGTGATGACATATAAAATGATGCCTTGCTCCGGATCATGGACCGCAATCTCAAGGAATGCGGCATCCCAGAATTCTCCATTCGTGGCGATAATATCCATTCGCCATGGCTTTTCAAGGTTCACAAGCGAAGAACGCATGGCAGAGATTTCTATGTCGAGTTTGAGATCTTTTCCCTCTTCCAGGAAAGAAACCTGATGAAACCGAGGATTTGCGCTAAGCCCAAGACCAAAAGGCTCAAGACAATAGATGTGAAGATCTTCAATGGTTCTTCCCTCAGCCCGGATACGCAGGGTGGCGATGAGCTTGTCTCCCTTTCTTATTGTATGCGGGTAAGAATCTAAGAAAATCTTTAAATGAGAATGAATAGCTTTGCTATTACCTATGGATCTCTGGATCTGCACGATCCTGTTGAGTGCATCCGTATCGTGCGATAGCCTGACGATCTCTTGCAGTTCTACCAGGGCATCAGAGAGAAGACCCTTCCTCTCACAGATCCTCGCAAGGACCCATCGTGAGGCGAATTGGTGGGGATCAAGCGCTAAAGCTTTCTTGGCGTGGAAGAGTGCTCGCTCATCAGAACCCATCCTTTCGTATAGCTCGGAAGCTCTTGCGTGAAAGACCGCAATATCTGGTTCAAGACGAATGGCATCTTCAATGAGAGAAAGAGCTTTGCCTGTATCTCCCTTTCGGACATTCACTTCTGATAATAAGTAAAGCAATTCAGCATTCGCAGAATCCAATTCTAGAGCCTGGCGCAAAGCATTGGCTGCCTCTTCTGTTTTACCCTGCTGGGAATAGATTTCGAAGAGTCTCTTGTATGCCAGGATCATCTGGAAGCATGCCAGACGGCTTATCAGCTCATCCATCTCGGAAGAAAGGTTGATCCCCTCCACTCTGAAAACTCTAAGGAACTTGAAGGCAAAGGTCCGCAAATCGATCTCCTCGACTCCAGGCTTGCCTTGAAAGAGCTCTATGACCCTTTTATAGTGGCAAATAGCTTCTCTAAGCTGATTGGATTGAAGCTTTCTCTCGGCTATTCGAAGATGAGCCTGGATATTGGAAGAGTCTATCTTCACTGCCAATTTCGGACATCCCATCACAAAGAAGAAGAAACTCAGGATCTGCCGTAAGAGTTTCCGGGAAAGAAAAAACCCGTGGGAAGATAACTGTCGGAAAGACCACCATGCGTTGATCAATGTCTTCATCAAACTTCAGAAGCCTCTCTGATGATCTTTTGAAAGCTTTCCTCGATTTCATCGAGAATTTTTGCCTGATGGAAATGGTCAATGGCGTAATCGCGACCTGCTTTTCCCATCTGTCTGCTTGTTTCTCGGTTCTCATAGAGCTGCCGGACAGCCTCCGCCATCTTTTCCGGATTTTGGGGAGGGACAATGATGCCGCTCCGGCTCTTAATAATGAGATCTGCAGATTCCCCTTCAGCAGCCATCAATACAGGTCTTCCGCAACTCATGTACGCCAGCGTTTTAGCCGGGATAGTTCCCAGGCGATGCGGCGCCCGATCCAGATGGACTATAAGAGCATCGCTGGCGGACATCATGCCAGGCATCTCACTCACAGGTTGTTGTGGAACAAAGAGAACATTTTCAAGCTGATAGTTGCGTGCTCGCTCCATCAGTGCATCCCGTTCAGAACCTCCGCCAACCAGCATGAAGACAATCTCCTTCTGATCTTTCAACAGACGGGCACTTTCTATAACCGTTCCGATCCCCTGGGCAATCCCAATATTGCCTGCATACAGGATAACAAATTTATCCTTTAATCCATATTGTTCCCTCAGCAACAGAATCTGAGAATCCTTCAGAGGGCTGAAGAAATGCGTGTCCACCCAGAGATAATGGATCTCAGTGTTTGCAGGGGGAATTCCCATATCCAGAATAGCTTGCCGCATCTTGTTGGAATAGAAAAATATTTTTGAGGCTTTTCTATAGACAAATCCTTCCAGCGATTCAGAGACCCTGATGAGAATCTTATTTCTTAGAACGCCTAGCGCTATTGGCGCACGAGGCCAGAGATCGTTCAGTTCAAAGACATAGGGGATACCATAGAGGCGGCTTAAAAGGAACGCGGAAACTCCCAAGAAGATCGGCGGAGAATAGAAGTAGATTAGATCATGTTTTCCCGCAGCTAGACCGCCGAAGATGGAGGTGATCATGAAGGAAAGATAATTCCCCAGCCGCGAGACGAACTTCTTATTTCTGAAGAGGGTCAGAACAAAGGTCCGATAAATCGTAACTCCTTGAATCTCTTCCTTTGAGAAAAGCTTTCCCCGGTATCCTTTGTAGATCTTTCCCTCAGGATAGTTAGGAAATCCCGTGATAACGGTCACTTTATGTTTTCTTGAAGCCAGGGTCTCCGCCATTTCTGACATTCTCATGGCGGAAGAACCGGGTTCGGGAGGGTAATATTGCGAAAGAATCAAGATCTTCATCTCAAACTTTGCTTAAAGCTTGCCTTTAATCCCAACGGAAAAATATGATAAAAATCTTTTCATTCAAAGCTCTTTTCAAATGCTCGGTCTTAAAAATTGGCAAAATTATAGCATCACTGCATTGAGAAATCGAAGTAGAACTCAAAATGCCAGCCGGCGCTTCTTTTCCGAATACGTATCGCTGTGCTAAAATGGAAATCAATTTAGGATGAAAGACAAATGAGACTGGAGAGTGGCAGCTTCAACTTAGATTATAGAGCCATTGTCCTCTTCTTTGCTCTCATCATCAGCATCATCGGCGCCATAATGATCAACCGAGTCGGTTTTGATATCATTTATGCCCTCGTATGGCTGATCCTGTCTGCTCTGGCATTTCTAAATCCTTTGCTGGGATTGTTTGCTATCGTAATAACATTCCCATTCATGGTCGGGTTCAGTAGTGGCATCGATATTCTGGAAGTTGCTTTTGCTCTCCTGTTCAGTTCCTGGTTTGCTGGATGGATAGCTCGATTTATTTTGGACCGCAGCGGCGATTTGAATTTTGATTGGCATCCCTTGACAAAGATATTCCTGGCTCTCATGGGTATTCTCGTGACAAGCGCTACTGTCGGTTTTCTTAATGGCGCCGGGTTTAAGGATATCTTTCGCGATTTCAGCCAGTATGCTGGATATATCGTGTTCTTCCCCGCTGTTGGGCTGATCCGTTCTCGAAAAGCAGCTCTGGGCATACTATTAATCCTTTTCCTTACAGGACTTCCGTGTTTCATCTGGAGCGCTTTTGTCTGGTGGGCACGCAAATTCTTCTTGCAGTATGGGATGATGAATGCTGCCAAACACGGCAGCCAGTATCTAGGACCTTTGATCGGGGCTCTATGGCCCCTATTCCTTTTAAAGACAAAACGGTGGATACGATTTATAGTACTCATCAGCCTTTTCCTTTTGGCCCTTTATGCGCTGGGCTCAGGTTACCGGCATCAGCTTACCAGCTTCTTGTTCATGACCGCTGTAGCAGCATGGAGTACATGGGGCGTTCAATCAGGGATTAAGAGATTAAAAGTTATCGCACCTCTGATTATCGGGATCACTTTCTTTTTCTGGACCTTCGCCGGAATCCTGGGCTATCTTCCCATGCCTGGAGGGGACGCAACCCGGAAACTGTATTCCTCGCTCATCGTTCCTGAAAATCTGTTGAGAGACCCTTCCGTCGAGGGGCGTTTGCTGGAATCCCAGTATGCGCTGAAGATGTTTCAGAAGTATCCGGTATTCGGGTTGGGGCTAGGTCACCATGTAAAACTTCAGCTGAGGGGAAAGAGATGGTTTGAGGAATCCTTTTCACAACATATATGGATTACAGAAATGCTAATGAAATTTGGCCTTGTAGGAGCTCTTGTCTTCTTATGGTTCTTCTATTCCATTCTGAGATTTTCCTTCAAAACAAGCGTAAGCGTAGATAATCTATACGTCAAGGCGATTTCATTAGGTGTTCTCATATGGATTTGCATCAGCCTTCTTCCAACTGCGGAAGCCTTCTCAGACCACGGATTTACCTTAGTAGTTGGCTTGATGCTCGGACTCATGCCTGCTTTCTCAAACCTGCGCCGATCAGGAGACCTGCTTAAAGACTCAAGCTCTTTTTACAGCGATCTCAGACAGTAGTTCCGAGATCTCTCCAGCGATTTGATCCCACGACTTGAACATCTTCAGCCGTGATTGCCCTTTCCTAACGAGTACGTTAGAGAGGAGAGGATTATTCTTTAGCAGCAGGATGGCATCACGGATGGATTTGCTATTCCAGGGGTCGAAGTAAAGAGCGGCATCACCACACACACTATGGGCGAAATCGAGATCGCTGGTGAGGACGGGAAGATTAAAACTCATCGCCTCCAAGTAAGGGATCCCGAATGTCTCCATCAAGGTAGGCATTAAGAAAGCCTGACAATGACGATAATAACTTCCGACATTATGATGGGGTATTGATCCCACATTAATGATCTTCTTTGAGAGACGGTGTTTCTCAATGGATCGCAACAATCGGGACGCGTTGGGATGGTCATTGGAATCGATGGTGATGATAGCCACGACCTCTTCGAGCTCTTCACGAAATCTTGAAAAGAGCTCAACAAGAATCTCCAGATTCTTATGCGCATAGTATTTTGAAAGGCAAAACATCTTCCACTTGTCTTTATAGGGTATGAGATTCTCCGGCATATCCTGTTGGCGCTCTTCTCTGAGAAAGTCTGAAAAGGTGCTACCAGAAATACAGGTTCTTCCCCGGTAACGAAAGGTCTGCCGGATACGCTGTTCAACAACAGGTGTTTGACAGAGGACAAGCTGTGTTTTCTTCAATTGAAAGCGCATATGCCATTTTTGATAAAGTTTGTTGATCCTATTTTTAAAAGTTTGCCTTCCAAAATGCTTTGAAGGGTAAAAAAGGTGAGTGTCATCACAATGTATGGCCTGCGCACAGGGAGGGTGCAGGAGCCCCCTACTGCTGAGAGAGAGGATGACATCCGGCTGGAATTCTCGAACAGCCCTGCTCAATTCAAACGTTTCAAAAAGCCATTGCTTCAGGAGACTTCCTTTCTGAGGACAAAAAAATATCTGATAATGCTGGAATATGGAACAGATTTCTTCATAACCGTATCCTGAAGGAATGATCATCAGGTAGTTATGCTGAGGGGCTATACGCGCAAGCGCAGCCGTTAAATTGTGACCGATCGTCAACCCTCCGCCTGCGCGACCTGAACGGGCTAAAACACAAACGCGCAGTGCTGGGGAATCTTTTCCGCTACTTCCCATTAACGCGTAAAAATATATCAATTAGAAACAGGTGTCAACATAAGGATTGTCCGGGTAGCATTGTTCTAAGCTGAGTACTTGACAAGCCTTTTCGGTCCACAGTCTCCACCAATGTCTATAAACTTCACATCATAGTTCTTGCATGGAGATCGATACCGCAGTAATATTGATGATGTTCGGTGTAAAATTCCATTTGGCTTTCTCCTTTTAATTAAGGGTTATGGTTGCATCAACAAACTCATCATCCCTCAAATATTATGAGGAGGGGGCTTTAATAAGTATCAACGGGTTGCAGCTGACGTAGCTCCGCTGCGCTCCGCAACGTGGCTGAAGCACACCGTTAGCCAGACATAAACAAAAGGGGTGTTCTCATGCTTAAGAGAATATCAATATTCTTGATATTGCTTGTTGCTTTTTATGTGCTTGTTATTTCATTGTTATGCTTACAATCCAAAATCGGATACTATAAATGCTCTGATAAGATTTCAGAAACAGCTAATAAAATATGCAAATATAAATTTTCTCAGGGACAGTGGCCTTCTTCGTTAGAAGAATTGGTTCCGCAATACCTAAGTGAGAAAAATTTATCCACTTTGAAAGAAGTAAGATTAGAATATGAAACTCATCCTTATGTTTCCATCAATGCAAATTGCCCACATGGTCATAACATTTTAAGGTTGTTATCTTTTGGATTCTTTTCCCCTATTGCCGATCACGGCGTTGATTTAGACATCAGGTTTAATGATTTATATACTAAAGAGGCGCTGGATAACTATTCGCTAAAGCGGCCAGCCGTGGCGTCACGACTCTTGCAGGGCAATAGCAGCGCCGCCTTACCTGTAGCTTAGCGATAGGTTAGGCAGCAACCGAGTTGATATACACGGAGATACTATGATGTTCAAGCATATCCATTACCCAGAAAGCAGGTTTGGTGGTTTTACGGATATTGACGGAACGATAGCCTTTTACATCCGAGTAAATTCTTTGCTTAAACCCTCGTTTGTAGTGGTTGATTTTGGGTGCGGTAGAGGTGCTTGTAGGGATGACCCTATACTTATAAGGCGGGAACTTGCAATACTCAAAGGCAAAGTTCATAAAGTCATCGGCCTTGATGTTGACCCTGTTGCAGAACAGAACCCTTTGATTGACGAATTTCACCTTCTACAGAGTGGCGAATGGCCGTTGGAGGATAACTCCGCTGATTTGTGCATTTCTGACAGTGTGTTGGAGCACCTGGAGAGGCCAGACTCCTTCTTCTCACAATGCCGAAGAGTACTTAGAGATGAAGGCTACTTATGCATTAGAACTGCAAACTCGTGGAGTTATATTTCGCTTCTTGGAAAGCTTATTCCGAATAAGTACCATGACTTGGTCTTGTCGAAAGTCCAAGATAAACGAAAAGAAGTTGATGTGTTTCCAACGCTCTATAGATGTAACACAATACCAAAGATTAGGGCAATGCTAAGCAAGTGCGGTTTTGAGCATGTAGTGTACGGCTACGAGGCAGAACCGTCTTATCTCTCGTTTGCAAGAGTGGCCTATTGGCTTGGCACTATACATCAGAGATTTGCTCCCGGCTTTATGCGTCCAGCAATCTTTGCGTTCGCGCAGGTGCATAAATAAGTTGCCTAACACTTATAAGGCCCCCGCTCGTTAAGTGGTAAACTGATTCTGAATGAGCATTTTTATCTGCCCTAAAATATCCGATGAGCCATATATTATAATAAGAGAGTTTCTATAGAAGCTGACTGAAAAACAGACGCTCGGCTTTGATATATTAAAAGAGAATGAAAATAGCTTTTCTGGGACATAATAATTTTTCTGATTACTTCAAGATAGGTGGATTCGAATCTTTAACGAGAAGACTGGCCTTCTATCTTTCCAGCAGAGGTCATTTCGTTGATTATTTTATTTATAACGCTGAATCAGCAAAGGAAATGGAGGTCTTTCCAAATCTAAAGCTGAAATATTTTCAAAGCTTCGAAGATTGTTCAGACGCTCTCTTCCAATCATACGATCACATCTTCAAGATATGGCTGAATCGCCGGGAGCGCATTCGATATATCCTTTTTTCTAAGAGGATCCATTATCTCACAAAAGCCAGATGTCACTCCATAATCCTGAACTGGTCGGATTCCATCTTCAAGCAGAAGTTGATCCTATTGGAAGCCATGATGTCATCTCATGATGGCCGGATCATCTGTGTATCACCCAGACAATATCGCAAGATAAAAACATGGTCAAAGAGAGCCTATTTCCTTTATCCACCAGTGCCTGATGAATACTTCTTGAAACCCGAGGAGAAGTCAAAGAATGAAAAGATTAAAGTGGCTTTTTTAGGGATGATCACTCCTGATAAATATATTGAAGAGATCATCGAACTTTTTAAAGATCTTCGAAGGGATCCACGATTTGATTGTATCATCCATGCCATCCATGATTCGAGGAACAAAAGATCTTTTGAAATCCATCAGTGGCTCTCGAGACAGAAAGAAGTGAAATATATACAGGAAGATATTCAAAAATACTCTCCTGAAGGAGAGAAGAAGGTCATAAGCCTCCTCAGAGAAACTGATATTTTCATTCAACCCTTTCGAAGATTGGTAAATACACTGGATACCCCTTTGCTTCTTTTGGAAGCAATGGCCTCCTTGTGCGCGGTTGTAACAACCCCTACCGGGAGCGTTCCGGGAATTTACGGGAAAAGCCCCTTCATCATCTCCCGGGATCATTTTCTTGAAGAAGCGAGGATTCTCTTGAAAAACATAACGTACCAGAGAATCTTAAAGGAAAGAGAACGAATATTTAAGAGGAACGGAGAGCTGAATTTTGCTCTTTCTTCTATGGGACCGGCTCTTGACGAGTTATTACGGTAATTCATGAACGATCATTGCCCCTTTCTATCTTCACTGTTCCAGAATCTTGAGAATGAAAAAATCACATACTGCGTTCTTAAGAATTTCGAAAAGCTGCCTGAGGAGTTACCTCGTGATGTGGATTTGTGGATTGAGAAGTATGAGATAAAAAGATTTTTCAGGATTCTCTTGCAGGTTGCAGAACTTCAGGGATGGGAACTACTGACATGCGCGTTGCGAATGAAGCATTATAAAATGGGAGAATATTATTTCATCCAAAGGGATCAAAGCAAAAGCCTTTGTGTCATTGATGTTTCATCATTCCTTCACAGGAGAGGTATCAGCTATCTGGATGAAAAGTATCTTTCACAGAAGCTCTTCAGGCATGAAAAAGGATTTTATGTCCCCCCTTCAGGCATAGTCGCAGCTACTCTGATATTCAGAGGGGCCTTGATGGGCAAGATTAAAGAAGAACAGAAGCCTGATATCATCGCACATCTGAAAAATGATCAAGAAACATTCCTGAAAGCTCTGGAAAGGCCTTTTGGGAATAAAACCGCTCACACGATCCTTGACATGGTGAAAGCAGAAAAATGGGAGGAATACCAAAAAGATATTCACATTCTCCACCGTGCGCTCTTCAGGAGAGCGATAACGCATAGGCCCTTCTTCCAGCTGAAACAATGGATCATCTATTATTCGGGAAGGTTGAAAACCTATCTCTTTCCAAGCCATGGATTGTTTGCTGTTTTTATCGGTCCCGATGGTTCTGGAAAAACCACAACGGCAAAGGCTCTTCTTGAATCTGATTTTATCAACAAGCTATTCCGTAGAAAGGAATATTTTTACAGGAGATTTTATGTTTCCTGGCTAAAAAGAATGGCTTACCTTATCAAACGAGAGAATCTCATACAACTGGATGCCAGGATCGATAAAGACGAAAAGATCATCCCCCTTAATGCATTGAAAGCCACTATCTATGTCCTTTATCTGGGGTTGGAATTTTTCCTTGGGCATTACACGATAAGGAAAGAAAAAGCGAATGCTGCTATAGTTATTTTCGACCGGTATTACTATGATTACCTGTTATTCGAGGATTTCGTCAAATGTCCACGATGGGTTTTATTCTTTATAGCAAAAGTAATTCCAAGACCCGATGCTATCATCTATCTAAAAAATACTCCGGAAGTCATCCATTCCCGCAAGCAGGAGAAATCGATCGAAGAAATCAGAAGACAATCGGAGATTTGCGAAGAAATCGTCAGACGCCTTCCCAATACTTTTATTATTGACACTTCTCTTTCACCCGAAGGAGTGGAAGAAAAGATTCAAAAAATCATTATCGATAATCTGAAAGAAAGGAAGGCACGGAAAAAACTGATCGAGATGATTAATAAATGGGCGTTGAGCGAAAGAGAATGAACAATCGAGAAAAGAACCGCGATCTTAGCAGGAAACTGAAAGTAGCCTTGCTGACCAATATTATCTCTCCATACAGGATCCCCTGTTTTAACAGCGTTGCTGCATCCGATCTGATCGAGCTTGACGTCTTCTTCTTCGCAGAAAAAGAAAAGAACAGAAAATGGACTGTGTACAGGGAAGAGATTGCTTTTAACTATAAAATCTTAAAGGGACTGCATTTCAATTTTAAAAATGAAAGAACCATTCATATCAACCCCGGCTTGCCGTTCCACCTGCTGAAAAAAAGATATGATTTGCTGGCTATTGGAGGATGGGACCAACCTGCTAACTGGATCGCTCTATTCTTTGCAAATCTATGGAGATCCAAAATCCTACTGTTTGGAGAAAGCACTCTAAGAGATGCAAGGACCAACAATCCTCTCTTGGAGAAAATGAAGAGATATTTTTTCAGAAACTGCCATGCCTTTGCCCCGGCCGGGAGTGCAGCCGCTAACTATTTCCAGCACCTGGGCGCTCCTCAAGATAAGATTGTAATATCTCCTTTTCCTGCTGAGCATGATTACTTTCATGAGCAATATCTCAGACTAAGAGGAAGCAAGAAAGAAATCAAAAGGCATAAAGGATATCCCCAGATAACGATTCTTTTCTCGGGCCGTTTTGTTCCTGTGAAAGGTATTGATTTTCTTCTGGAAGCTTTTAAAAGATTACAGGAGCAAAACAAAGAGATTGGACTGGTCCTGCTGGGTGATGGTCCCGAAAAAAACAAATACGAAGCTTACTGCAAGGCCAAGAAGATAGACAATGTTTTCTTTGAAGGATTTGTGCAGAAAGAACAATTACCTGAATATTACACTGCTGCGGATATATTCGTTTTGCCTTCTCTTTCAGAACCATGGGGATTGGTCGTCAATGAAGCGATGGCCTTTGGAATCCCCATCATCTCAACGGATGCTGCTGGTGTCACTTATGACCTGGTCCAGGATGGCGTCAATGGTTTCGTCATTCCAGCAGGAAATTCAGAAGCGTTATACGATGCGTTGAAAAAACTGACTGAAGATGCCAAATTAAGAGAACGGATGGGAAGTGAATCTTTGCTAATGATAGAAAACCATACACCGGAAAAATGGGCGCAGTCCTTCATCCGTGCCGTGCAAACTGCTATGAAATAAGCAAGAGGTTGGAAAAACGAATGAAACAGGTTATCCAGAATTATAAAACAGGAGAGCTCCAGCTGGTGGATGTTCCCCCACCGGCTTTAAAGAAGGGATGTTTGCTAATCCAGAATCTCTTTTCCCTAGTCTCTGTGGGAACTGAGAAAAACATTCTCGAAATGGCCAAGAAGAGTCTCTTGGGGAAAGCGATGGCAAGACCCGATCTCGTCAAGAAGGTGATCGCCATGGCTCAGATTGAAGGCATCCTGGAGACTTACAAGGCAGCGATGGCCAGGCTTGATAATCCGGTTCCACTAGGCTACTCGAGCGCTGGAGTTGTTCTGGAAGCAGGAGCAGAGGTGGAAGGTTTTTCGAAGGGGGATCGGGTAGCCTGTGCCGGAAGTGAATTCGCCTCTCACGCGGAAATTGTCTGTATCCCCGAAAACCTCTGTGTGAAGCTTCCGGATGATGTCGATTTCGAAAGCGGATCCTTTGTGGCCCTGGGCGGGATAGCGCTTCAGGCCGTTCGCCTTGCCAATTCTTCTCTGGGAGATAGGGTCGCCGTCATAGGCCTTGGTCTTCTCGGCCAGATCACCGTACAGATCTTGCGATCGGCTGGCTGCCATGTCTTCGCGATCGACATTTCGGAAGAAAAAGTGAAAAGATCCATCGCCAGCGGCGCTGAAAAAGGGTTCGTATCCGGCAAGGGAGACATTTTCAGCGCTGCGCGGGATTTTGCTCCTCAGGGTTTCGATTCCATCATCATCATGGCAGCCACAGAAAGCAATGAACCTCTGGAGCTTGCCTCCGAAATCGCCAGGGAGAGGGCCAGGATCATTGCAGCGGGGCTCGTTGGGCTCGACATTCCAAGGAAAGTTTTTTTTGAAAAGGAGCTTGAGCTGGTCGTGTCCCGGGCGTGGGGGCCTGGTGTCTTCGATCCCTTATACATCGACAAGAACAGGGATTATCCCTATTCTTATGTCCGCTGGACCGCAAAGCGGAACATGGAGGAGTTCATCGCCCAGATCGCCAGCGGTGGTGTCTCTGTTAGATCCCTCCTCAGCCATCGCTTTTCCATTGACAGGGCTCTTGAGGCTTACGACCTTATTCTGAAAGGCAAAGAACCTTTCATGGGTGTCGTTCTTGAATATCCTCAAAAAGAAATTCTACCGGATAGATTCAAGGTCACCTTTATTCAGAAAACTGCCGGGAAAGAGATCGCTTCGTCTTCTTCTCCATATAAACCCTCTGTCAACGTTGGATTGATAGGAGCCGGTCTCTTTGCAACAGGCACGGTCCTTCCGAATCTCAAATCTCTCAAAGATGTTCATCTCAGAGGAATCGCTGAGGCTACTGGCATCAAAGGGCAACACACTGCTAAAAAATTCCATTTTGACTATTTCACAACGGATTACAAGGATCTTCTAAAGGATGAAGAGGTCCATCTGATATTTGTCCTGACACGACATGGTGCTCATGCCCACTTCGTTTCCGAAGCCCTGAAAGCGGGTAAAAATGTTTTTACGGAAAAACCGCTTTGCATCAATGAAGAACAGCTCCAGGGAATCATCACGGCTTACCGCGCCATTAGTTCCGGAGGGCCTGCGCCTATCGTCATGGTCGGTTTCAATCGCAGATTCTCCCCCTTCTCCATCTGGCTCAAGGAGAAGTTCCGGAACCTAAACGAACCACTGTCCATTCACTGCACGGTGAATGCCGGTTTTGCCGCAGCCAATCACTGGGTCCATGATCCGGAGGATGGCGCGGGGAGGATCATAGGTGAAGTCTGCCATTTCATCGATCTCATTCAATATTTCACTGATTCCGTTGCTTCGACTGTATATGCTGAAACCTTACGCTGCCAGGGTTATAAAGAAAGCGATAACGTCTCCATCTCTATAAAAATGGCCAATGGCTCTATAGCCTCTATTCTCTATGTTGCATCCGGAGACAAGAGATACCCCAGAGAGAGAGTCGAGATCTTTGGTGGCGGTTCCGTTGGTGTTATCGAAAATTTCAAGAAGGCTTTACACATGTCCGGCGGCAGAAAGAAAATCCTCAAGAACTTGCTGAGTGTTGATCGGGGACATCGCAAGGAAATCCAAGTATTGATCGAAGCCATCAAAGAGAAAAAAACTCAACCCATCCCACTGGAAGAGTATATCTCAACTACCCTTACAACTTTTGCCGTGGAAAAATCTCTGCGTGAGGGAGCGCCTTTTCCAGTGCGAGGACTGGCAGAAGATTCCCCTGTCCAGAAATAACATGAGAATATTCTCTATTCCTCAGAGATGATAACCTTTTTATTCCAGAGTTCGCCGCTTATCCACCCAATGATCCGCTTCCGCATCGGATGACCCCAGAGAGGCACGATGATGATCGCGGCAAATACCAGAATAGCAATACTCGGCAAGACGATAGCCCCAACGCGCGGATAAAATTGATGATGGATATAGAGAGACGAGACTATTGCGAGAAGACAAGCTGCAGCCAGACCGATATTCTCCCTGGGAAAGATCTCGGAAAACGGGAGCTTATACCGATAGAAGAATGAAACGGCAATCATCAGACTCCCCGCGACTGTAGCCACAACGCTCATACCAACCACCCATGCTCCTCCAAAAAGGTATCCGATGCTCATCCCCAGAATAGCGTTCAGAAGCACCATGGCAATATGTCCCAGCACATTCCACTTGAGATCACCGATGCCCAGATAAGAAAAGTATGCTGGAACACTCAAGGTGTTGATGAACAGGCCTATTGCCAGAAGGAGAGAGAATAGGACGAAGAGAGTTTCGTAATGGCCGATCCATATCAAAGAGATCAGTGGTGTAAGAGCCATGATCATGGAATAGAACGGAAGCGCAATGAAAAGCATCAGCTGATAGGTATCTCGATAAACTTTCTGGATGAGGTTCGGATTCTTCTCTTGCAAATTGGCGATGGATGGCACGATGACCTGATTGGCAGAAACGAGAAGCGTCCTGAGTTGCCAGAGCATCCGGGCTGCCATTTCATAGAGAGCCACCATGGTGAGGCCGCCAAACTTAGTAACCAGAGCTTTGGATGTAAATTCGAAGACCATGTGTCCGATGGGATAGGCCTGGAACTTGATACCGTACCCGACCATCTCCTTGAACATACCCTGATCCCAGTGGTAAGAGATAATCGGAAGATGGGGAAGTCTCCTTTTGAGCAAATACCAGCTCCCGGCCATGAGAATGAACGCCTGAATGACCTGGGAATAAGCTAATCCCATCAGACCGTATATAGGAACCATGATGAACGAGAGGAAGAGATAGATGAGAGAGCTTATGATGAGGATGGCATTCCGCAGATCGTAACGTTGAAAGCCATCGAGGCTAGCCTGAAATGTACTTGAAACTGCAACGATCCAGAGAGAGAGCAATGTGTAGGGAAGGATAGCAAGCGCATCCCCCAGGTTCGCCGTCGGAACCAATAAGCCCAGGAGCCAATAGGCAAGTGGAAATGCTATCAATAAAATGAGGCCGATGAATACGCCGATGGAAACTGTGGATGTCTGGATGACTTGATGGATGATTTTCTCCTCTCCACGCGCAAAATATTTTGCGACAAACTTGACGTTGCTTGCAAAGAGCCCCAGATTGGCAACGTTTGCGATGGAGGTCGTTGCGGTAACGATGGACCAGATTCCTAGCTGCTCAAAACCTAACGCATGGATGAGAAAACGATAGAGGATGAAAAGAACGCAACCATTAACAATAACCTGGGTCATCTGCATAATGGCATTTATGATGAGGCGTCGTTTTTGAAGGCCTGTTTCTATCACTGGTGATCTCTTAGAATGTCAGGGGATTTTCTGTTGGCAGCACACTCATCGCGAATAGACATTATTACTCATGAGCCTTTTCCAGGGCCTGAAGCTTTTCAGCAACTTTAGCTGCTTTTTCAGGATATCCATATGTTCTGTAAAGCTCAATGAGGCCAAGGTGGGCTTCCGAGCGCTCAGGATTCAGTTTCAGGGCTTTCTGAAAATAGCGCTCTGCTTCAACGGGATTGCCCGCCCGGAAACATTCTTCTGCATAGACGATAGCGAATTGATACTCTTTGGGATTGAAGAGAACCGCTTTTCTAAAGTTTTCTAATGCTTTCTCTCCGTTCCCCTTCTCTTTATGGATCTGTCCCATGAAGAAGAAAGCACGTGCTTCCCGCGGGGTGAAGAAAACGGATTTCTGAAGGGCATCCAGAGCCTTGTCATAATCCTTCAGAAAATAGTCGATCGTTCCAATCTCCAACATGTCATTCCCTCTGAGCATCTCTGTATCCGAGAGTTCAAGCGCTTTTTCAAAATGATGGCGCGCCTCTTCATAATTTTTATGCTTTTTCAAAAAATAAGCCAGGTGCTCGTGCATCATCTGCAAGGGTATAGCTTCATTGGTCTCTAACGCTTTGCGCATGCCTCTGATGATGGCGTCCCTCATATCGTCTGGCATCAGTCCTACCGGAGTAAAGAAGTGCTTGCTAATTTCAGGCAGAAGCTCCAGAGATTTCTCATACTCGCCCATTGCTCTTTCTCTTAACTCGTTCTCCTGGTAAATAAAGCCGATCAGATCATGGTAGAAGTAATTGTTTGGCTCCAACTGCAACGCCTTCTTTGCGGAGAAAATAGCCATCCAGTCTTCATAATCGAGCTTTCCAAAATCACCATATTGGAGCTTGCTTATATTGATGACGTCCGGTTTAGCTACCAGGTAAGATTTCCTCTCAAAATATTCTGAGAGGCCCGACCAGGCCCAGGGATTCTGTGGATTATATCTCAAGGATTTCATGAAATTCCGGACGGAGATATCCAGAGAACCTTCCTTTCCGAGTTGGCTATCTTTCCCCTTTACCAAAATGGCATCGTACTCTCTGATGCCAACATCTCCTATCCTTGCATAAATAGATGACTGGGAACGGAGGAAGGCCGCCGCTCGTTCGAGTGCGTTGATTGCTCCTGAAATTTCTCCCTTCTCTTCAAGTTTAATGCCGATGTTCAGAAACAGGTCATAGGCAATCTTTCTTCCGCCGTGATAGATAAAAACCATTAAGATAGCTATGACAATGATGCTTGCAATGAATCTTCGCTTCATAGAGTGCTCGTGATGATAGAATCCGCCGCTCTTTCTTGAGTCCAGAGCTTGCTGGCAATAAGCAACGCCATCAGGACAACGAAGAGAAATCCATTGGAGGGAATTTGAAGATTGAAGTCCACAAAGGAATGGAGACCCATAGAGAAGATAGCCATGGCAAGGCCAAGGTTGATGTACCGGTCAGCATTGCTCCGTTCAAAGACGGCTTTCCGATAATACTTTATGAAAAAGAGGAACAGTCCGACAAGGAAAATCAAAAATCCAACAATTCCCACCTCGGACAGAAGTTGAAGGTAATCATTATGAGTCTGATTCCAGACGCTGGCGGAGCCACTTGGATAGTAACTCAGGAAGGCCTGACGGAATGTTCCCAGCCCGCTGCCAAAAAGGGGAAAATCTCTGATAAGCTCAAGTGTATGCTTCCATACAGCCATCCTGCCTTTGAAGAAAGCCGACTCGATGGAGAAACCGGTGAGAGTTTCTATTCTCTCCTTCACAGGAGTCAGACCGATCGTGATGAGTACAATGAAGGAGACCCCAAGCACGGATGCCATTGTAATTATCTCCATCATGCTCTTTCTCTTTCCGATGAAAAGGAGCGCAGCAAACAGGATGAAAGTGATGCTTGTTGCAACGAGACCTCCCCGCGACAGGGACATGAAGATGGAAGCGATGGTGATAGCAAGAAGAAACCCCAGCGTGAAAGCTTTTTGAATGGAAAACTCTTCGACTTCAGTGATGTTCCAGCCATCCCTCCCCATGTCGATCTTCCACTTCACTTTTCCCTCTTCCGTTTCGATCTTCCTTGAGATGAGGGTAAAGAAGAGGCCGAAGGCCAAGGGAACGATGAGCTCCATGTATCCAGCAAAATGATCGCGGTTTACAAAAGGACCGAAAGGCGAAACTCCTTCTCCGGCGCTCCTGAGCCAGTAGATCTTCCCATTCCAGGTAAGCTTCTGGATAATCCCGAAAGAGGCAATGAGAAGTCCTGACACGATGATGATGAGAAGAAGGCGATAGACTTTCTCCCTGGTTCTATAATGATCGATGATAATGAAGAAAATGGATAGATAAGCCAGCAGAAGGATCAAGTGCTCTCTCGTGAGATAGGAATAAACCGAAAGAGTCCTGAAGTTCGAGCCTTTGATATTAAAGGCAGGATGCCTTCTCTCGGCGCCCTCCTTGAGAATGATCTCCCGCAACTCCTCCGGCAGGTCTTTCTCCTGTTTGAGGAGCCACTCATCCATCTTGTTATAGTCCACTCCTTCCGGCGTGTCATATCCCGGGAGGGTCATCTTGTTGAGTTGATAGGAGTGGGGCGAGACGACTTTCAGCAAGGAGGGGGGCAAGGGGATGAGTTGAAGCAGGATGAAAACCACGAATATTAAAGCGGGAATCTCCAGCCCTGTCCGCGTCCACTTTCTTCTCCCCATATGGAAGCTATTTCCCCCTTTGTCCTGCGATAAGACTGCTCTTCCTTCTTGACGTTGCGAATCTTCTCCCTGATCGGACTGCTTTGTTCCAGCCTCCCCGGCCATCTGTGGTGATCCCTTTTTCTCAGCAAACCAGATCTTCTTGAGAAGCCAGGCGGCGGCAATGAGGAAAATGGTCATCTTCATCACTTCGGTCGCCCAGACCTCGACGCTCCCGAAAGCCAGGGGCGTGAAGATGATGAGGAAAATGATTCCGTACTCTATTATTCTGTTGAATATCCGCTCGCCTTTTCTCATGACCTTCTATTCTGCATCATCCCAAAAGTAGAAAATTATATAGCTTTTTCCATTACACATCTAAAGCCAATATCACCTTCGGATGCTCCAGATAGCTTTTTGTAATCAGATAAGATTCCTTTATCTTCAAGCTTTCTGCTGTTTTTTGAAGCCTTTTAATATCTCTTGTATCTCCATGCAGTTTCACTTCAAAAGCAACTCGGCCGTCCAGGATAAAATCAATTTCAGGCCCCCTATATTTTTCATAGTAATTAACTTTTCCATAGATTCTTAAATTTTGAAAGATGGCGTTCTCAAGAAGCATTCCCTCTGAGATTTTCCCTAAATAGTTCAGAAGCCCGACATCGGAAAGATAGACCTTTTTAGCGCCCCGCACTTCTCCATTCAGGCTTCTTGAAAATGGGGCGACTAAGAAAATGAAATAGGTTTTTTCTAAAAAGCTCAGGTAGGAATAGATGGTTTCCCTGGACACTCCTATCTCACTCGCTACTTTGCTGACTTCCAGCTTGGAACCTGCTCTGTTAGCCAAAAGAATGATGAGGTCTCTCAGCCGGCTTATATCTTTAAAATCAGCAAGAGCTTTCACATCCTTTTCAAAAAAAGATTTAAAGATATCCTCCAGGACTTCTTTCTTCTTCTGTTCTTCGATGACGACTCCCGGAAATCCTCCATACTCCAGGTACTCATCATAAAGCTTTTTATGAAGCTCCCAGGAGACCAGATTCTTATTCCTGGACTTTCCGGAAAAATCTTCCAGAAACTTCTTCTCATTCCCTTTGAATGCCAGGAATTCCTGAAAATCCAAGGGGAATAGCTCATAGATGATCTTTCTTCCCGCCATTGATTCCGGAAAAATATTTTTCAAATAAAAACTGCTCGACCCCGTTAAAAAGAATTTGATCTGATAATGATCATGCAGATATTTGATCGCCCTCGAAATGACAGGCATTGCTTGAATTTCATCCAGAAAAACAAATCCTTTTCTTTTCGGATCAAATCCGAATGCCCTGAGATTGTGCAGAATATTGTCGAAATTCTTTTCTTCAAAAGCTTTTTGGTTTAGGGGATTTTCCAGATCTAGAAAGATCTTATTCTTCTCGCCGATACGGTCGAAGACATAACGCATCAGCGTTGTTTTTCCGGTCTGCCTCATTCCGGTCAAGACAGTAATTCTGCGGGATTGAATCTCCCGAATAAATGTTGTAAACAGCTTCCTTGGATAGATCATTCGATAGATCTCAAAAACGTTGCAAAATCAACTTCGCTACGACGAAATTATAAGGCTTTTGCTATTTTTGTCAAGAAATAACTTACATATTTCAACTAAATATGTCGGCTTTAAATTGAAATGGCGATGAGAACTGTTACTGGCCATCCTTCTTGAGATATTCATACACGGAGAGCCAGGAGCCGAAATCCTTCCAGGTCGTTTCCAGCGGAACCATGTAGCAGTTGTCGGCTTTTTCCATGATGGCATAGTCGATGGAGACGGAGCGCACTTTGGAGAAAGCCCTTTCTATGGCTGCCTGAACTTGTTTAGTCCTTGTATCAAGAGATTTATTCCCCACTCTTGAATGCGGCGATGCTGAAGATCTTCTTGCCGGGGAAGTTTCTCCTGCAGGGGACAGGCATTCCAGGATATCGGGGGCATGCTTCTGAAGGGCCTTGAGAATGGTGTCTGATCTCCAGACAAACATCCCGGAATTCCAGTAGTAGTTTCCTCTCCTTAAAAAGGATTTTGCTTTTCGCAAGCCCGGTTTTTCTGTGAACCGCCTGACTTTGAAAATCCCTTTGGAGACTTCCGGGATTTTGAAGGCCTTAGATGCTCTTGACGCCTTCGCTGTTTTCCCGTTGCGCTGGGTTTCTACTTCAATGTAGCCGTATTCGGTTGATGGAGATTCAGGCTTGACGCCGAAGGTCACCAGGAAATCCCCTTCCCTGGCGTGGGCGGCGGCCCGCAAAACGGCTTTCCTGAATTTGTTGGAATCTTCAATATAATGATCCGCAGGAAAGACCGCCATGACCGCCTCTTTGCCGAATCGTTGCAAGGTCATTGCGCCAAGGGCGATGGCAGGAGCTGTGTTCCTGGCCTCGGGCTCGAGGATCAGGTTCTTCGCCGGAAATTCTGGAAGCTCTTCCAAGACCTTTTTTCCGAGATGCTGGAGCGTTGAGATAAAGATCTTTTCTTTCAGCGAGATCTTGAGAGCTCTCTCGTAGGCCAGCCTGAGAAAGGATCTCCCGCCGATCAATCTCAGGAAAGGCTTGGGGTTCTCAGGAGTGCTGAGCGGCCACAACCGGACCCCTTTTCCACCGGCCAGGATGAGGCTGATGATCTTCCCTTTTGATGTTGCTGCAATAGAACGGTATTTCTTCATGAGTCAGAATCTCTCTTTATACCAGTGAAGGGCTTTTTCGAGGCCCTCTCTGACAGAAACTTTCCCCTCGTACCCCAGGACAGTCCTTGCCCTGGAGATATCGGCCAGCGAGTCCCGGATGTCGCCGGGCCTGGGCGGCGCAAATTCCGGGTCCACCCTCTTCCCCGCAAGATCGGAGATGATGGCCAGGAGCTCGAGCAGGTCGATCCTGCTTCCACCGGCGATGTTGAAGACCTTTCCGAACGATCCCTTAGGGGCTTTCGCGGCTTTGATATTAGCCTCCACGACATTCCGAATAAAGGAGAAGTCCCGCGTCTGCTTGCCGTCGCCGTAGATGACGGGACGTTTTCCGCTGAGCGCAGCTGTGATGAACTTCGGGATGACGGCCGCATATTCGGAGGTCGGATCCTGCCTGGGTCCGAAGACGTTGAAGTATCGGAGCGAAACAGTGGGAAGACCGAAGAGGGAATGGAAGATCCTGCAATAGTACTCTCCTGTCAGTTTCTGCGTGGCATAGGGCGAGAGCGGGGACGGCGGCATCGTCTCGACCTTTGGCAGAACCTCGCTCTCACCATACACGGAGGATGAGGAGGCATAGACGAACCTTTCGATCTTTTCATCCCTGGCCGCCACAAGAAGGTTGAGCGTCCCCTGGATGTTGACCTCGCTCGTCGTGACCGGGTCTCTCACGGAACGGACGACGGACGGGATAGCGGCTTGATGCAGAACGAACCGACAGTCCTTCACCGCTCTTCTGGCTGTCTCCAGGCTCCTGATATCCCCTTCGATCAGCTCAAAATTTCCCTTCCCTCCTACCCGTTCTGACTTTCCTTTTCCCTCGGCAGCCCATTTCTCAGCTTCTTGGAGATTCTCCCTTCTGCCAGTGGAGAAGTTATCGATGACGCGGACGGAGTTCCCCTCTTTGAGAAGCTGCTCCACGATATTCGACCCGATAAAGCCCGCCCCCCCGGTGACCAGATAATCCGCCATAAAACCCTATCTCCTTTGTCAGGCAAGATGCCTGACCTATTCATTATTTATCACCGTCAGGCAGGATACCTGCCCCTATTCCGATGTTTTACTTCTAGCGGCCGACGCAGAAATATCTAAAGCCACGCTTTCGCATCTCTTCCGGATCATAGATATTCCTGAGATCGACGATGATGGGCTCTTTCAGGAGAGACTTGACCAGGTCGAGGTTAAGTTGACGGAACTGATTCCACTCGGTCGCCAGCACCAGGGCATCGCTCTCGGCAATGGCTTGATACTCATCGGCAGAATAGATCAGATACCTGTATTCGTCCCTGGCCACCGGCATGGCCGCCGGGTCGAAGACTTTAATCTTCACTCCCAGCGTCTGAAGTGCCTCAATGATCTTGAGGGCCGGCGATTCCCTGATATCGTCCGTATTCGGCTTAAAGGACAGCCCAAGGAAAGCGATGGTCTTCCCATCGAGATTTCCGCAGGCCTGTTTGATCTTTTCGACCATGATGCGAGGCCTTCTCTCATTGACCTCAATCACCGTGTTGACGATTCTCAACTCACAGCCGTGCTCTCTTGCGATCTTAGCAATCGCATTCGTATCTTTGGGGAAGCAGGATCCCCCGTAACCGGGACCAGGATGAAGGAATTTCCTTCCTATCCTGTTATCAAGACCCATCCCTCTCGCCACGTCATGGACGTCGGCTCCCACTCTTTCACACAGGTCAGCGATCTCATTGATGAATGAGATCTTTGTAGCGAGAAAGGCATTCGAGGCATACTTGATCATCTCTGCCGTCACTACGTTTGTGATCACGAAAGGAGTCTCGATGAGGTAGAGGGGGCGATAGAGGTCTTTGAGGATTGCGATAGCCTGATCGTCTTCCGCGCCTATGACCACTCTATTCGGGTGCATGAAGTCTTCTATCGCTGAACCCTCCCTGAGAAACTCCGGATTCGACGCCACGCTGAAAGAGAAACGCCCTTTCCGGTTCTCATTGATGAGCCGTTTGATCCTCTCGCCCGTTCCCATGGGAACCGTGCTCTTCGTGACGACGACTTTGTAGCCGTTAAGGTTCTCCGCGACTGCATCGGCAACTTCCTCCACAAAAGTGAGATCTGCGCTCCCATCCTCCGTCGGCGGTGTTCCTACGGCAATGAAGATAACCAGCGAATCCTGAATTGCCTTGCTTAGATCGGTCGTAAAGGTCAGTCTTCCTGTCCTGCGATTCTTATTGACTAACTCCTCGAGTCCTGGTTCATAGATCGGGATCTCACCGTTCTCAAGCGCTCTGATCTTCTCCACCACTTTATCCACACAGGTGACATTGACTCCGAACTCCGAAAAGCAAGCTCCGGTGACCAACCCCACATATCCCGTTCCCACGACTGTGATATTCATTCGTCACCTCTCAACGAAATGTTCTCTGACCAGTATCCTTATACCATTCGACAAACACTTTCAAGCCGGCATCAACGGGGAATTTGGGAGCGTATCCCAGGATTCTGGCCGCTTTTCTAATATCCGCACATGTTGTATGTACATCTCCTGGCTGATGAGGAAGGACCCTCACTCTGGCCTTTTTTCCGAGCAGGGCTTCCAGTTTTTTGATCAATTCAGTAATTGAAGTTGTCTTTGATTCACCGAGATTGATGATCTCATACCCGGAGACATTCTCTATGGAGGCCATTACCCCATCGATGATATCTTCGATGTAAGTGTAGTCTCTGCTGCTCTTCCCATTCCCGTACTGTGTTAGTTCTTCGTCCCGGTCAATCATCCTCGTAAACTTATGGATGGCCATCTCCGGCCTCTGTCTCGGGCCGAAAACAGTGAAGAACCTCAGGCAATGGATTGCCATCCCGTAGAGATGATGATAGGTGTAGCAGAGTAGTTCCCCCGCCTTTTTTGTGGCCGCATAGGGTGAGACGGGATAATCTACATTATCATCCTCGGAGAAGGGAACTTTCTCTGCATTCCCATAGACGGAGGAGGATGACCCGAAGATGAACCTTTTCACGCCGTGCTTATGGCAGGCTTCTAGAATTATCGCCGTCCCCCTCACGTTGACATCGTTATAGATGACTGGATGATCGATGGAAGGGCGGACTCCTGCTCTTGCGGCAAGATGAACTACAATATCAGGCGTATGCCGGCCGAACACGAAATGGATGAACTCCTCATCCCGGATGTCTCCTTCCAGAAGCTGGTAACGAGGATCCATGGACGCTTTGCTGATGTTCTGCCTCTTGACATTCGGGTCGTAGAAGGGATCGAAGTTATCAATAACGGTAACTTCGTATCCTTTTTCAAGGGACCGTTCCGCCAGATGGGAGCCAATGAATCCCGCTCCCCCCGTGATTAGAATATTTTCCATGAATGCTTCTTCCCCCGTTCTTACAGTCATTCGCTCCTGGAAATCTGTTTTTCACCCTTCTTCTTATAATGGCGGATGAGACCGCCTGCAATCTTGCTCGACTTGACTCCCTGGACGACGTTTCTCAGGTCCTCATAAACTGTAGGGTCATTGATGAGAGCGCCAACTGTCCCCTCCCCCTTGTCGATCTTTTCCGTGATGGACGCCAGATGAGCCACAAGCTTCCTGAAATCAGCCGCCACGTTTTCCGAATACTCCTCATCGTTGAGCAACTTCCCGATAAGCCCGGTCTTGCTGTCCAGTCTCTCGGCGATCCTGTTGATCTTTGCCGCCGCCTCTTTCAATTCCTCAAGGGTCTGTTCCCCTTTCCCTCCTTCCGTCAGGAGGTCCCCGATGGCTCCCTCTCTTCTGTCCACCTTCTCGAGCAGAGAGTTGACTTTGTTTATGGCATTTTTTATCTCAACGATGTCTTTCGCCGTCTCCTCATCGTAGATGAGCTTCCCGATCAGCCCTTCCCCGCTCTTCACCTTTGCAAGTATCGCATTCGTCGAATCGATTGCGCTTTTCAAGTTTGCAAGCCCCTCCTTGCCAAATTCGGGATTCGTGAAGACCTCTCCCAAGATCCCCTCGCCTCGATCAATCGGTTCCAGCATCTTCCTCAGGGTGTTCGTGATCTCATTCAGGTTCTCTGCGATGTTTTCACCGGTCTCGATGAACCTCATCTCTTCTTCTACCGGGATCTTGGAACCAGGGGGAAGCGCCGGTTTCACTGGATCACCGGGAGTCAGTTCGATGTATTTCTCTCCGGAGAGAATCTGGAGGAACTTCAGAGAGGCTCTCGTCTCTTCTCTGATTCTGCTCTCGTAAACCTTGTCCACGGCTATCTTGATGTCAATCCCCTTGAATTGCGGATCGATGGGAAGGTTGATCTCGTCCACGGTCCCGACCTGAACGCCGGAGAGGCTGACGGGAGACCCCTTGCTCAATCCGTTTGTATTAGGAAAGTTAACCAGGTAATAGACCTTTCTGGCGAAGAATTTCGATTCTTCTCCGACGGCCATGATCCCGATGGCGAAGATGAGCAATGCCAGCGTGATGATGATCCCTACACTCAATTCCTTGGTCAACCTTTTTGTCATTTTATCTCTCCTCCCCTCTGATGAAACTGCTTAAAAGAGGATCGTTGCTCTCTTTAGCGCCGTTCACGGTTCCCAGGAACCTGATGCTTCCATCGTATAGAAAAGCTACGCGGTCCGCAACCGTGAATGCCGAGGTAATGTCATGCGTGACGACGATTGAGGTAACCCTTAGCCTCTGCTGGAGGTTCTTAATCAGCCGGTTAATGTTTCCTGCGATGATGGGGTCGAGCCCCGTCGTAGGTTCATCGTAGAGGATGCATTGCGGTTCAAGGACAATCGCACGCGCGAGGGACACTCTTTTCTTCATCCCGCCGCTCAAGTCCGAGGGCATGAGGTGCTCCACGTTTTCGAGCTCGACGAGATCCAGTTTCTCTCTGACTCTGGCCACGATCTCCTCTTCGCTCATGTTCGTGTGTTCCCTCAGAGCGAAGGCAACGTTATCGAAAACATTCATCGAATCGAAGAGAGCTCCCCCCTGAAAGAGGACGCCAATCTTCCTGCGAACCGGAATCAACTGCACTTCGTCGTAATCGGTGATTCTTTCCCCTTCCACGTATACATCCCCCTCATCGGGCTTCAACAGCCCGACGGTATGTTTCAGAAGGACGGACTTTCCGGTACCGCTTCCCCCAAGAATGACGATGGTCTCTCCCTTGAAGATTTCTAGATTGAGAGATTTCAGGACATGATTCTTCCCGAAAGCCTTATGAAGATTTACATATTTGATAAAGCAATCGTCATTCATTTCATTAACTCCATCCTGTCCAGGGAACTTTGCATCAAAGTATGATTGTACCAGGCCAGATGAGCCATGAGAACCACCTCTGTCCTTCCTTCACTCAAACAGGATGAAGAGTTTGGTCAGGAAGAAGTCGGCGATGAAGATCGATATGGATGCCATGACCACGGTATTGGTCGTCGCCTTCCCCACTCCGTCAGCTCCTCCCGAGGCCGTCAGCCCGTTGTAACAGGCGATAGTAGAGATGATGATGGAAAAGAAGAAGGTCTTCCCGATCCCGTTCAGGATGTCAGCGATGGTCATCGCCTTTATGACATGCTGCATGAAGTACTGACCGGTCTGTCCAATCTCGTATATGGCGATGAAGCAGCCGCCCATTATCCCGATGAAGTCTCCCAGAATGGTGAGCGTCGGAATGATTATCAAAAGCGCCAGGACTCTCGGGACGACGAGCTTCTTGATAGGACTTGCAGCAAGGGCTCTAAGGGCATCGATCTGTTCCGTCACGTTCATCGAGCCGAGCTCTGCCGTGATCCCGGCTCCTACACGGCCCCCTATCATAAGCGCCGTGAGAACAGGACCGAGCTCGCGGACTATTGAGAGGGCGACCAGATCCCCTATATATATCCTGGCACCGTACGGTCTCAGCGAATAGGATGTCTGGAGCGACAGGACCATCCCGGTGAAAAGCATGGTCAGGTTGGTGATGGACATCGACTTTACGCCGGTCTCGTAAAGCTGGTTCAGGATGAGTTTGAACTCGTAAGGGGGCTTGATCCCTATGCTGATTGTATCCTTCAGCAAAAGGAAGAGTCCCCCGATGATTTTGAGGAAATTCCTGATGTAATCAAGGATCGTGTTCATCCTCCAGTATTTAAATGCTTCGTGCCTGCCCTTACCTCAACAAGAATCTTGATCATTGCGATCGAATTTGATTTTATATAATAGGTTGCGACAAATCAACGAAAATGTTCAAGAGATGTTTCTCGCTAACAATAATTCATGATTTACGATAGAATCATGCGGTCATGATACTATCCATGATCAAATGGGTTGCCATAGCCTTCTATACTATCGTTCTCGGCCTTTCTGCAATCCTTCTTTCTTTCCTCCTTCCGGGCAGCGATATAGTTCCGCTGTCAGGGAAACTCTGGAGCTATCTCATAATCAAGACGGCAGGAGCAAGGCTCTTCATCTCCGGCATGGAGAACATTGACCGTGAGATACCCTGCGTATACATATCCAACCACCTGAGCAACTTTGATGTCTTCGCGCTCATCAACATCCTTCCGGCAAGAACGAGGATCATTGCAAAGAGGTCTCTCTTCTTCGTTCCCATCTTTGGCTGGTCCATCTACCTGGCAGGGTATATCTCGGTAAAAAGGGATGATCGGGAAGGAGCCATGAAGTCTTTCGAACAGGCTGCGGAAAAGATCAGGAAGGGACGGCCGATCCTCTTCTTCGCGGAGGGAGCAAGGAGCCCGGACGGAAAACTCCACCCGTTCAAGAAGGGAGCTTTCCTCATTGCCCTGAAGGCTGGCGTTCCGATCATCCCCATATCGATATCAGGAAGCCATCGGGTAATGCCTCTGAAATCTTTCAGGATCTGTCCTGGAGACGTATCCATCGTCATCGGCAAGCCCATCTTTACGGAGCGTTACACCGTCAGTTCAATCAATATCCTGATGGAAGATGCTCGCTCCTCCATAGCCCAGAATCTGAAATCCTGATGAACTCTACTCTGCGAATGAGTTAAAATATAAGATAGTGAATTGCAGCGATATGCCCTATGAAAGCGATCGAGAGAAAAATCCAGAAGAAGATAGAAGGCGATAGGGTCCTCTTGCTCATATCCCAGACAGCCCAGCAGCACGGTATCTATCTTTACATTGTCGGCGGCTTCGTCAGGGATGCACTTCTAAAGTCAGACAACAGGGACATCGACTTCGTCATCACCAGAGGAAACCTCTCCTTTTACAAGAAGATCGAAGAGAGACTCGGGCATAGGGTGATCACATTCAGGAAGAAAGGGGTCGTCAACAGGAGGGTCACCGTGGATGGAAGGGTCTTCGATTTCGTGGATGCATCGAAGAAGGGGATCGAGAGGGAGCTCTCACGGCGCGATTTCACAATCAACAGCATCGCCTACTCCTTGAGAGGAAAAAAGATCGTCGATCCTCAAAATGGGATCCCCGACCTGAGGGAGAAAGTCATAAAGAGAAACAGCAGGAGCGTTTTCCGGAATGACCCGTTGAGGATGATTAGAGCCATCAGGCTCACATGCGAGAAAGAAGCATTCACAATCGAAGGGAACACGTTCCATCAGATCAAGAGCAGCCCTGAAGCCATCAGAAGAGTATCAGGCGAGAGAATCAAAGAAGAACTGGACAGGATCATGGCAACCTCCTTTTCCTCTAAAGGAATCGCCCTTCTTTACGAAACGGGGCTCCTCAAGAACATCATCCCGGAGCTGGCTCCCCTCGAAAAGTGCCCGAAGGGAAAAAGGCACTCCCTAGACCCCTGGCACCACACGGTGCGGGCTCTATATTTTGCCGACCATCACGAGAGACTCTGCGCCGATCTCGGGATAATATATCCGCTGCTCCGGGAAGATCTACTCCTCTTCAAGTATGCCCTTCTTTTCCACGATATTGCCAAGCCGCAGACATTCTCAGAAGACGAGAAAGGAGATATTCACTTCTTCCACCACGAGCAGGTCTCCTCTACCGTTGCATCAAGGATCATGAAACGCTTAAGATTCCCCGGTAAATTGGCCGACGATGTGAGGAAACTTATTGAGCTTCATCTGCGCCCGCATCTTCTCGCGGAGACCTCCCCCTCCGACAAGGCGCTTGCGAGGCTCATCGTCGAATCGAAAGAGCTGACCGAGCTTCTCGCCATCGTCGCCCTTGCCGATGGAATGGCCACCGCCGAATCCGATGATTCCCCCAGGATAACTGAACTGAGAAAGCTTTTAGCAAGGCTTCTGGAGATGCACCGAGGACGGGCGCAAAAGCCGGACATATCTTCGAAGCTCGTCTCAGGAGAGGATGTGATGAAGATCCTGGGATTATCCCAGGGTCCCCGGATCGGGAATATATTGAAGAAGATCGAAGAGCTCCGCATCTCCGGCGAGCTCAACAGCCGCACCGAAGCTCTCCATTACCTCTCCACACTCGCCCTCAACAAATAGCGACAATAATCACAATAGTTAGAGAAGAGGAGTTTCCTCAATTTTCAGTTCTCAATTATTGTAGGGGAGACATTCAGAAGAGTTTGAAGAGGATAATGAGGAATTCGTGAGAGCCATCCAGCTCTTCAATGTCAGAACGTAAGGCATAGCCGTAATCAAAGGCGATGATCGTCTTCCAGGGACCCACGAAATTTGTCGTGAGCCCAGCCCCTGTAAAGGCATTGTAGCCGTCCGAGATCTTCCTATCCTTGATCCTGGCATGATCTATCTGAGCATCGAACCGGATGATCTTGAAGAAGTTAAAGCTATACTGGCCTCTGGTGATCATCCCCCGCTCGAACCTGATTCCTGAACCGCCGAAGCCCCTAACCCGTGTCACGAAATAGCCTATGTTGTACTTGCTGAACCGGTCAAGGTCACTTCCTGACATCCACTCTCCTTCAAACCTCATCTTCTGAAATCTGGGGAGATAGAATTCCTTGGAGGCAGAGGCGAAATATCGGAAGAAATCCTTATGTTCGGGGTCGTAATCGGGAAACTCTCCAGAGGGCCCCGGGATACCCCATGCTTCCCATTTACTCCTATGGTGGAAGCTCGCTCCCGCCTGGATGCCATAACCCGACTTGTTTAACTCTCCTATCATGCCAAACCCGTAGACCATTGTCTTTGAGGGAATGACAAGGTCAACGTGTGTCTCATCTGAGCGGCTGAACGACATATAATCCAGACTTAAAGTTCCCCGGACTTTGAAGAAGTTGGCGATCGGATAACCAAGGTTGATGCCGAGATACTCACTGAGGTACTTGACGTTCTGGTCCTTGATCTCCACCCCCATCTCGAAGAGGCGGTCCTCGCGTTTGATGCCTACGCCGACGAAATCAAGCCCAAAATCGAACCTGCTCTTGAGGAAATCGGCGTCTGTCACGTTCAGCGTCGCCAGGATCCCTCCGAAGAAGAGGTCCGTCTGAATCTTCCTCTTTCTGAAGTTGTAATCGAAGAAGTTGACACCTGCAAGCGGAATGGGATTCTCAAATGAGTTGTCCTTGTACAATCCTCCGATGGCAAAGACCTGGCTCGTATCAACCTCCTCCTTGATGACCCTCTCTCCTCTATCATTCTTCGAGAAGTATCGATACCCCTTCTCCGTATCCTTGAGGATCTGATGATCGGAGCGGTGAGCCTCCATCTGCTTCTCCTGGAACGCATCTGAATTGATCCTGAAATCTGTAAAGTCGACCTCTCTCAGGACGACGAAATTCCTTCCGCCTGCAGAGAAGATCTGCTGCCCTTCGAGCCGCTTCAGCAGCCAGTACTCGAAGCCGCTGCTGCCCTTAATTGGTTCGTAGAAGCTGCTTTCTTCGCTGGAGATAACTGGAGCATCGAGTCCGGTCTGAACGGTGTATAGTCTTACGATGGCATAGCTCTTCTTATCGATCCAGGCTTTCCCCCTGTACCTGCTCGATCCATCCTGAACGGGAGCAAATTCGAGAACGTAGCAGTTGAACTCCTTCATGCGGCCATCGCCAGTATATTTATAGCTGTAGCTCCTGTCGAGATGGATATCGAGGGGAAGGACGACGACTTTCTCCGGCTGAACAAGTGGAAGCTCGGGAATCTCCTTCCATCTGAGTCTGTTTCCGTTGATGAAATACTCCGTCTGCTCCCATTCGGTTCCTTCATTTCTCTTCCAGTAGAAGTTGTTTTTCATGGAGACATCCACTGTCCCGCTGGAGCCTCCCATTTTGAAATGAAAATCCACTCTTCCGCTTGCCATGTAGTTTGCAAGCCTCTCGTCCTGCGCCGACCGGAACTCCTGGTGCCTTGTGATAATCTCCTCGGCAGTGATGACCTTTCTTTCGGAAACGTCGATCATCTCTTTCTTTTCATCAAAGCCGGGGGTTGCCATCCCCTTTTTGAACTGGATGAATAGTGGATAACCCTTGAGAGGAAGAGTCGCTTCATACTTTCTGTTCGGCACCTCCTCCTCTTTCTCAGGCTGCGCCACCTTATCGAATTTATAGACACTCATCCAGAGATCCTCGGTGAGGTCATAGAGATATGCACCTTTCAGGTCGTTCTCGGCGATCCTTACCTTAACCTTTTCCGGGAAGCTTGTCATCGTTCCATCCGGATGATAGGCGATGATAATTTTGAAATCTTCAGGACTGAAATATTTTGTATATCGAACACCAACCTCTTCCCCTTCCGGCGATATGAATTCGATGCTTTTGACCTCTTCATAGCTTTTTGAATAGGACGGAGTGAAGAGCTGGTGTAGTCTCAGAAGAGTTTTCTTGAGATCTACGCCAGGAAAGCTCTCGCCGGACAGAGAAAACAGGAGCAGCTCTGATTCCTTCTCCCTTGCTGCGACGATGGATCGTATGGCGGTAGAAGGGTCGGGGACGGAATCGTCCCACTCTTCCATGAGCCATATCTCTGAAGATGGGTCGTACTCGAGAACCATATTCTGGATGGACCTGTAATCCTCATCGCGGAGCTCTCCTTTCGGATATTTCAAGAGGATGGCATCGATGTAGGTAGCCGCTTCATTCTGGTAGATCGATTCCAGCCATGTTCCGCTCTTTATGCTGAACGCCCCAGCCAGGACAACCGCACCGGAGAATTCCGACCTGATCTTTATGGCGCTGTTCTTAAGGAGGAAGGCATACTCTTTCGAATCAAGCAAAGCGCCTTTCCCGAAAGCCCCATCCGGAGAATCCCAGACCTCAAAATATCGGACCTTATCCTTAAACCTGAATACCGCTTCCCGCAGGAACGGAAGCCACCGATCTAAATATGTTTCTAATGCTTTCTCTCTCTCGCTTTCCGCGATGGTCATCTGAAAAGAGGAATCGACGAACGTAAGGATAACACAGTAGCCTGATCCTGTTAGTGAACCTATTGTAGAATCCAGATCGCTCCACGCGAATAGACCTTCGCCCTTTTCTGTTCTTGTCATGTCGGCAATGACTCGCTGGTAGAGCGGATTCTGCTTGCTGATCGATTCATCGACAATCGGCGGTGTAAGTATCGCCGCATCCAGCGAATGGAAATAAAAGCCGACACCCATTGCAGGATACACAGAGGCTTCACCGCTGAAGGCAGGCAGCACGAGCAGGGCAAAAGAATGCATGAGGACAAAAGAACAGATAAACCTGCCTTCCGCGCGTTTCATCTTTCTTGTCTCAAGTGCCATCTTGTAATCCTTAAAAGTTTTTCTGATTGCCAGCATGCCCAAAGCTCTCACAACATCCCTCAATCTTCGGTCTAAAAAGACTAACAGCAAAAGCATTCCCTGTCAAAATGGATGAGGATTTTGCATTTATTGAGCTTGACTTTAAAATGAATTATGAAATATATTTACACGCACCATGGAAGAAAGGCCGCCCATCATCACTATGATCACAGACTTTGGCTCCGATGATCATTACGTCGGCAGCATGAAAGGAGTCATCCTCTGGATCAATCCCTCCGTCAATATAGTCGACATCACACACAACGTGCGCCCGCACGACATCATGGAAGGTGCATTCATCCTTAAGAACACATACAGCTATTTTCCTCCATCGACCGTGCACCTCGTCGTGATCGATCCTGAAGTGGGGACCGCCAGACGGCCTATCGTCGTTAGAACCGAACACCATTACTTCGTCTGCCCGGACAACGGAATTCTCACCTTTGTTCTCGCGGGGGAATCGGTAATACTGGCACATGAGATCACAGCCGGGCATTACCGGAGAGCGAGCATCAGCCCAACATTTCATGGCAGAGACGTCTTCGCCCCGGCGGCAGCCTGGCTCAGTCGCGGCATGAACCTCTCTAACTTTGGCGATGAAATTCAGGATCTGAAAAAGATCGAGCTTCCAGTCCCGCGGATCCTTAATGATGGAAGGATCCTCGGTCAGGTCATCCATATCGACCGCTTCGGGAATGCCATCCTCAATGTTAATCTTGACTTTCTCCACCAGATCGACATGGACATTCTCAACAGGCCAATCAGGATAAAATCCGGAAACACGATCATCACCGAACTGAAGAAAACTTATGCTGAAGGGGAGCCTGGAAAGCCGTTCTTCCTTCTTAACAGCTCCAACTTTCTGGAAATCGCCATGAACAAGAGCCCAGCCGCCTCGATTCTCACCCTCAGGAGGGGCTCTGAAGTCCAGATCGAAATCGAATAATCCCCCACAAAGCCAAAAAATCTCTTGTATGAGTATGTCTTTGTGTGTTATATAAAAGGGCTTGCCCCGTTAATTTTCTTAATTTGAAAACAGAAAAGGAGACGCGATGAAAAGTGTTTTTCTGGCAGGAGCGGTAAGGACGCCAATCGGGAAGTTTGGCGGAGCTTTTGATAAAGTAACTGCCGTCGAGCTGGGAACGATTGCAGCTAAAGAGGCGATGATCTGCGCCGGGATAAAAGCCGACGTCGTGGATGAGCTTATCTTCGGAAATGCGAGGCAGGCAGGCAGCGGGCCGAACCCGGCAAGACAGATTGCTCACAAAGCCGGGATTCCCTTCACCGCGCCTGCTTTCACGGTCAACAAGGCCTGTGGATCGGCGCTCAAATCTATAATCCATGCCTATCAGGCCATCGTCTTCGGCGATGACGATGTTGTCCTGGCTGGCGGTACAGAGAACATGAGCAGGGTCCCTTTCATGATCGAAGACATGAGATGGGGATTTCGCATGGGGCACCAGACGCTCCTCGACGGGATGTATCGCGATGGTTTTTTATGTCCACTGAGTAACATGGTTATGGGTGAGACGGCAGAGAAGCTCGCAGAGATCTACGGCATCTCTAGAGAAGAACAGGACCGATACGCCACACAGTCCCAGAACAGATGCGAGGCCGCCAAAAAGAAGGGGCTCTGGAAGGAGGAGATCGTCCCGGTTCCCATAGCCGGCAAGAAAGGAGAGACGACGTTCGTCGAAAACGACGAGCATCCAAGAGATGGGGTTACGGTGGAATCAATGGCAAAGCTTCCTCCTGTCTTCAAGAAGGGAGGGACCATCCATGCCGGCAACTCTTCAGGGATCACTGATGGTGCCGCCGCCATCGTCGTCGTCTCTGAAGAGAAAGCAAAGAAACTAGGCGTCAACCCCATGGCCAGGATCGTCGCCTATACAACCGCCGGCGTCGATCCGACCATCATGGGGATCGGCCCGGTTCCCGTGGTAAAGAAACTCCTCGCAAACACAAAGCTCACGCTCAAGGATATCGATCTCATCGAGGTAAACGAAGCCTTTGCCGCTCAGGTCCTTGCCTGTGACCGGGAGCTGCACTTCGACATGGAAAAAACTAACGTAAACGGAGGAGCCATTGCCCTCGGGCATCCTATTGGCTGCACTGGAGCCAGGATCGTCGTCACCCTTCTCCACGAGATGAAGAGAAGGAAATCCAGATACGGGCTTGCGACGCTCTGCATCAGCGGTGGAATGGGAATGGCCATGCTCCTCGAATCTGTATGACGTGATAAAATTATAGCGGACAATTCTCAAAATCTAAAGATGAGGTGAAACTATGGGATACTTCAGATCAAAACCTGCCGAAGAGTTCAAGTTCCAGGACATCATCTATGAGAAGAAAGACTGGGTGGCGAAGGTCACCATCAATCGACCGGGCTTTTTTAACGCTTACTCTACCCTTGCGCTCCAGGAGATGATTCAGGCCTTCACGGATGCCTCCTGGGACGATTCCGTTGCCGTCGTCGTTCTCACAGGAGCTGGAGACAGAGCATTCTGCACGGGTGGAGATGTCAAGGAGTATGCGGAAGAATACACGAAGAAGCCTCGAGACTACTGGAAGTGGATGGGCGTCTTCAACACGGTGCACGATGCTTTCCGCAACATCGGGAAGCCGACCATCGCCAGGATAAACGGGATGGTCGTTGGCGGGGGCAATGAGTTCAACATGGCCTGTGACCTTGCCATTGCCGCCGAGCATGCCTACATCCGGCAGGTCGGGACAAGCGTTGGAAGTGTAGCCTGCGGTGGTGCCACGCAGTGGCTACCCATCATGGTCGGAGACAGAAGGGCAAGAGAGATCCTGTGGCTCAACGAGGAGATACATTCCTGGAAGGCTTTAGATTGGGGACTCGTCAACCAGGTCGTACCTTCCGTGAAGGGTCCCGATGATAAATGGCTTTCCCTGAAGACTTTTGGGGAGGCCAAGGCGGCACTCAAGAACAAAGAAAACAGGATAGACCTTAGCGCACTTGACGAAGCCGTCGATACGATGTGTAAGAAACTCGTCCAGAAGTTCCCGGAATGCCAGAGATACACGAAGCAACAGACGAACTTCTGGAAGGACCTCTCCTGGCACATGACGATTGGCCATGCGAGGGACTGGCTTTCCCTTCATTACACTTCCTGGGAGCCGATGGAAGGAATGAACGCATTCGTGGAGAAACGTCCCGCTAATTATCTGAGATTGAGACAGCTTGCTGCCGATGGGAAATCGAGCGAGTTCATGTGGGGGCCCTACACGCAGAGATGCAAGAATTGTGGAGCCGGGGGAATCCCTTCCGAGTTCAAATTCTGCGGCAACTGTGGTGCTAAACTTTGATCGAAATCGAATGAAAGGTAATTGATCCCCTCCCTCCCGGGACTGGATAAAGGGAAGGGTGAGCATTCAGGAGAACAAACATGCAACTCGAAGGAAAAAAAGCAATCGTCACAGGAGGCAGCCTTGGTATAGGGGCATCCATCGCCCTGGAGCTGGCTAGAGAGGGCTGCGACGTTGCCATCAATTACAGGAAGCATGATGAGGAAGCCAGAAAGATCGTCGCAGAGATTGAAAAGCTCGGACGAAAGGGGCTCCCCATCAAGGCTGATGTAGCTTACTTCAAGGATGCCGTGAACATGGTGGAAGAAGTCATCAAGAGTTTCGGCGGCCTCCACATCCTGATCAACAACGCGGGAATAAACAGGGATGCAGTAATCTGGAAGATGACCGAAGAGCAGTGGGATGAAGTCATAAATATAGACCTCAAGGGGTACTTCAACTACGCGCGGGCCGTCGCCCCCATCTTCAAAGAGCACAATTTCGGCAAGATAGTGAACGTTACTTCCATCAATGGGTTGAGGGGAAAGTTCGGGCAGACGAATTACTCCGCAGCGAAAGCTGGGATAATCGGCTTCACGAAAGCTCTGGCCAAGGAACTCGGGAAATTTAACGTCAACGTCAATGCAGTCGCTCCCGGACTCATCGAAACTGACATGATCAAGAACGCACCGCAGAGCGTGCGTGATGCCGCTCTTTCCGAGATAGTCCTGGGAAGGATCGGTAAGCCAGAGGAGGTTGCTTCGGTCATCGTCTTCCTTTGCTCGGAGAGGGCACGCCACATCACCGGCGAAGTCATCAAAGTGGACGGAGGCCAATATATTTAGAGAGGTAAACATTCGGAGAATGGGTGGAGCAAAGCTTTTCAAATGTCTTGTTGTAAATTAAATACAGTGAAAGAGGGATCGAATGGGAAAGCATATTGAAACGCTCTTTAAAGACCACGTCTTCACCATCACCCTCAACAGACCTCCTTTGAACATCCTCAACGTTGAGATGATGGATGAACTGAGCGGCGTTCTTTTTCAGGCGGATTCTGAGGAAACGAAACTCATCGTCCTGACAGCGACAGGTAAAGCTTTCTGCGCTGGTGTGGATGTCTCCGAGCATAGAGGAGACCTCGCCAAGAAGATGATCGCCTCCTTTCACAGGATCTTCCGCGTGATGGAAGAGATCCGATCACCCATCCTGGCTGCCGTCAACGGGATCGCCCTGGGAGGAGGCTGCGAGCTGGCCATCGCCTGCGATATGATAGTCGCCTCCGAGAGAGCGAAGTTCGGACAGCCGGAAATCAAGGTCGGCGTCTTACCGCCGATTGCCGCCATCATGATTCACGGGATCATTTCCCTGAAAAGAGGCTATGAGTTCCTCCTCTCCGGTGACCCGCTCAGTGCCGAGGAAGCATGGCATGCAGGATTCATCAATAAAGTTGTGAAAGCCGACCTTTTCGAGGAGGAGCTTCAGAATTTCGTCAAAAGATTCTCTTCTCTAAGCCTTCCCGTGCTGAGACTGACCAAGAAGAGCATCAAAGCCTCTCAGAGAAGATCATTCAGCGATGCTCTCTCCGAGGTGGAAATGATCTATCTTCAGGAGTTGATGAAAACAGAAGATGCCGAGGAGGGACTAAGGGCATTTCTCGAGAAACGCGACCCCCGATGGAAGAACAGATGATGAGGAGGAATTATGAAAGCAGCATTATTCTATGGACCAGACCAGAAGCTTAAGATCGAACAAGTTCCAGACCCGAAGATCAAGCCGGGAGAGGTCCTCGTGAGGGTGGCCGCATGCGGTGCCTGCCACACGGACCTGCATTACATCGATCACGGCGTAAAGACATTCAAACAGCCGCCCATGATACTGGGTCACGAACCTTCAGGAATTATCGAAGAGGTGGGAAGTGAAGTCAAAGAGTTCAAGAAGGGAGACAGAGTCCTGCTGCCAGCGGTCCTGACCTGTGGAACCTGCTACTTCTGCCGGACCGGCCGCGAGAATATCTGCCAGTCGATGATCATGTTCGGAAACCATATCGATGGAGCCTATGCCGAATATGTCGCCGCTCCCGCTAAAGATATCTTCCATCTCCCCGACGAACTGCCACTCCATGAGTCGTGCATCATCGCCGACGCTATCTCAACTCCCTATCATGCCGTTAAGAACAGGGCCGAAGTGAGACCTGGCGATACAGTTGCCATCTTCGGATGCGGAGGGATCGGGATGAACGCCGTTCAGATGGCAGCCTCGACTGGAGCAACTGTCATCGCAGTCGATGTCGTAGATTCCAAGCTCGAACTCGCTAAGACCCTGGGCGCAAGCATCGTCATAAATGCCAAACAGGTGGATGCCGCCAAGGAGATCAGGAAGCTGACTGGCGGCGGTGCCGACATCGCTATGGAGGCGATCGGAAATCCCAGGACCATCGAAGCCGCCTTCTCCTCTCTCCGAAAGGGAGGAAGGCTCTGTGTAATAGGCTATTCGGCGGAGAGCATTACCCTCCCCGCATCGAAGATCATGTTCTTCGAGATGGAGGTAACCGGCTCCCTCGGATGCCGCCCAGTTGACTATCCGAAGATCATCGAAATGGCGAGGATGGGTAAAATCAAGGTCGAACCGCTCGTGACGGCACGGTTCTCACTCGATGCAATTAATGAGGCGTTCGATACGCTGCGCAGAGGAGAAGGACTCCGCGCTATCATCGTCCCATAAGCGTATATGGGTAAACCTTCAACCCTGAAAGATAAAGACTATTGCTCTAAAGTCACCAAATCTATATATTCTCCCGATGGTAGAAGGCGGTAAGCAGGGCGGGAAGGAAGATGATAGCGCTCAGGAGTGTCGCGCCAATCCCGAAGATTGCGACGATCCCGAGCCCCACCAGTCCAGGATAATCCGCAAAGACTAAAGAACCAAACCCAGCGATTGTCGTCAGTGAAGTCATGATCAGGGCTCGCCCGGTGTGGTGGAAGATATGGCGAAGATTCTCCTTCTCTAAGACGAACCTGTTGACTATATGGATGCCGTTGTCTATCCCTATCCCGAGGATGACCGGAACGATGGAGATACTGATAATGTTGAACTCTAGTCCGAAGAGAGCCATTCCACCGATTCCCCAGATCACTCCTGCTATGAGAGGAGTGACACTAAGCAGGACGTAGTAGGGTTTTTTAAAGTGTAGAAATAAGATTAAGACAATGGCAAGAAACGCGATGATGGAAGAGACGAATACGCTTTTTCTGATGAGCTTCCTCAACTCCATTCCGAGGACTTTCATGCCAACGACCTGGACCGAATCGTCGATCTCTTTCATCTCCTTCATGATGCTCGTGAGTACATCCCCCCCTGGATGGTCCATTTCAGGATAGACGTAGGTCACCTGGCTATAGCCACTTCCATTGGAACTCACAAAAATCTCCACTATGCTCCTCAAGGAAGAATCCCGAAGTTCGGAAAGCGTGATCGGCTTGTCGATGTTGAGGGCGCTCCGGATATTATCAACGATTTTTCCATACCCTTCGTCGACGCGGAATCCTTGCTTGATCATGCTGTCGATGAGAGTCTCTCTGATGCGGGATATGTCGAAGGCGGCAGGGTCTTTCTTTTTTTCCTCTTTCAGCCAGCTTATGTTCCTCTTCTGCTCATCTATGGGGGGGAGGATCATGCTGATCGACCGGAAGGAAATGACCTCGCCGTTCCTGACAAGCTTCTCAAGACGCGATGCTATCCTGGCGCTGAGTTGCAAAATCCCCTCCTCGGAATCCGATTCGGCAACGATCATGGTCGAGACCATCGCAGAACCTATCTTCTCAACGATCCTCTCCTGGAGCTCTATGGCAGCAATCCCTTTCGGTCGAAGACTCATGAAATCCTCTTCGATCCTCAATTTGAACATCATGACCAGACAGATGATGGTTATCCCGATGCACGCAATGATGATCGCCCTGTAATGCTTTATGATCCGCTTCGAGATTCGTTCAAGACCGAACGTTGTCATCCCTCTCCTTCTGTCTCTAACCCATTTGACCCGGATCCCGATGGATATCAGAGCGGGAAGAATGAGGAACGTAGCCAGGAAACATATGATCATTCCGCTCCCGCAGATAAGCCCGAGCTGAAAGAGTCCCTTGAAATCAGAAAAGAGGGCGGCGTAGAATGCAACGGCCGTCGTCATCATCGCCGAAAAGATTCCGACGCCGGTCTCGGACATCGTGTTATCGAACGCGGGGATGAGCGACCTCTTGAGATGCATCTCTTCCAGGTATCTGTTGTACAGGTGAATGCAGAAGTCGATTCCGAGTCCCATGAGGACGGCGGCACTGGCTCCGGTGAAGAAATTGATGCTTCCAATCGTGAAGTAGGTGAAGCCCATCGTCCAGATGAGTCCCACGATGAGCGGGATACCGGCGTAGATGGGCGAAAGGATCCGCCGGAAAGTGAAAAGGAAGAGCGCCATGACGCCCAGGAAAGACGTCAGGATGGTCAGTATCATGTCTTTTTTGAGGAGCCCGTCGTAGGCCAGCGAGATGAGATACCCGCCCGTCAGCCCCACGGAAATTCCCGGGATATCCTCTTCCTCTTCTTCCTTGAGCTCAATGCCTGCCTCCGATATCGCCTTTTTCACTTTATTGACGATGACGCGGCAGAAGGCAATATCCTGAGGCGGCTTGACCGGCTTAACTAGCATGAGGAGCATGGTCATGTCGCTGGAGAAATAGTATCCATCGTGGAAGGAGATTTTCAGCTTTCCCCTGCCGAGGTCTATCTTGCCGAAATATAGCGAACGCAGATTGAGGAAATCGTAGTTGATGGCTTCCTTCACTATGATGGAGGCAGGAGACAGAAGAATCCTGCGATTCTCCTCGACCTGTCTCTGAATCTCCTCATCGCTAAGTTTCTCTTTGAGTCTCTCCAGACCTTCCCTATCAAGGTAGAGGAGGGCATATTTGAAGAAATTCTTCTGGATGAAATCCTGAAGCTCCTCCCTGATCCTGTAATCGATGAACTTGATCTCTTCCTCACCCTGAAGCTTCTGGTAGATGGCATCCGCCAGATTCTCCCTGATGTCAGCGTCCTCTTCTCCCATCCCCTCGATGGCGATGATGAGATAATCGGTGGTTCCATACCTGTCCATAGCCTTCTGGAAGGCTCTCACGACAGGTGAATCCTGTGGCAGGAAATCCTCGATTCGGCTCTGGAACTGCAGTCGCGTGGCAAAATAGCCGGCGACGATTGTGACGAGAATCACGGCGAGAAGAACTGTCCGCGGATGTTTTACGGAGACCCTTCCGATTCCAACGAGGAGTCTCTGGAGTACTCCCCTCTTATGTGAGTTCATCAACAGATTCCCTCGCATCGTCCGTAGTCTTCCGATTCTATCTGTATGGTGACATGCTCGATCTGGAACTTATCCCTGAGGGTTCTCCTGGCTGTGTTCAGGATCTGATCGCATCGGTTGAAGGATTCTTTCCTGACGACGATGTGCCCGCTCAGCGCAACCATCCCGGTCGTGATGCACCATACATGAAGGTCATGTACCTCTTTGATCCCTTCGATCGACTCGATTGCGTCGCTGACATCCATGAGCTCGATCCCTGATGGAATCGCCTCCAGAAGGATGTCCACGGATTCCTTGATGAGCCTGATTGAACCGTATACGATGACCGTCCCTATTATCATCCCGATGATCGGATCAATCTTCTGCCACCCTGTTAGAGCGATGATGCCTCCTCCGATTATGACCCCGATGGAAGATAGAGTGTCTCCGAGGACGTGGAAAAAGGCTCCTCTAATGTTCAGATTTTCTCTCCTTTTCGAGAGGATTGCCAGGGCTATGGCGTTTGCAACGAACCCGATCGATGCTATTGCGACCAGGAGCGGAACATTTATCAATCTGGGAGAGACCATGCGTTCGTATGATTCATAGAATATCCCCATGGCAATGATGGTCAGCAGGACTCCGTTCAGAAGTGCCGCGAGGATCTCAAGCCGGTAGTAGCCATAAGTCTTCCTTGCCGTCGCCGGCCTTGATGCAAAGAGGATGGCAAAGAAGCTCAGGGCAAGAGCCAGAGCATCTGTCAGCATGTGTCCCGCATCGGACATCAGGGCGATGCTGTTGGACAGCCAGCCGCCGACGAACTCCAGAACCATGATGACTGTTGTCATTATCAGAGCAGTTAGAAGCGACGTCCTCTCGGCACCTCTAGAAAGGCCTATTTCATGATGATTTTCCGTTTTTCTGTTCACCAGGTGGATCCTGATTCTACCTATCCTTCGATGATGACGATAGCCGCGGCATAATCTTTATGGTGGGAAAGGGAACAGTGAACCTTCCTTCCCCCCAACTTCTGAAATATCTTCTCGGCTTCGCCAGTGAGGACGATATACGGCGCTGCCGGTGGCACTGATACGACCCCGATATCCTTCCAGCTTACTCCCCCACTCCAGCCTGTAGCAAGCGCCTTCATGGCAGCCTCCTTCGCCGCAAATCTTGCCGCAATGGATGGGAGATGGTCGCACAGAGAATTACAGTATCTCATCTCTTCCTCGGTAAAGACTCGCTTCAAGAAGCTCTCTCCCTGGTTTCTGATCGCCTCCTCGATCCTTGCGACCTGAACGATGTCTATTCCTGTTCCCAGTATCATGGATCTTCTCGCGTGGGTTATTATAAAGGAAGAGCCGCTTTTGCAATGCAGGTTCGGGATTCCCGCGGTCGGCTTCTGAGCGCACCCATCGCTTTCTCGAGAAACATGGAGAGAGCCTTTTCATCGTATCTGGCTCCCTGGGATGTTCTTCTTTTCTTCAATTCGGCATTTATCATTTCCCGAATCTCGAGTTTCCTGCGGCACCAGGATGGAGCAACAAGAATGTCGTCAGGCGCATCTCCTGAAAGTCTGAGGATGGCCGTTTGGGGCGGAAGGATCTCCAGGGAATCTGCCACAAGAGAAACGTACTCCTCCATCGTCAGCAGGGATACCTTTCCTTCTCGATACATCCTCTCCAGCACGGTATTCCTCATGACGTGGAGATTGTGAAATTTGATGCCATCGAATCCGAGAGCGGAGACCAGCCTGACGGTATCCATCATTTCTTCATGGTTTTCCCCGGGAAGACCATGGATGATGTGCGTTGCCAGCAGGATTGTTCTCCTCCTTTTTGCCCTGATAATGGCATCGATAAAAGTCGCGAGGTCGTGCCCCCTGTTAATGAGATTGAGAGTTCTATCATGCATGGACTGAAGCCCGATCTCGAGCCAGATCATGTACTTCCCTGTGTAGCTTTCCAGTAGATCGAGCACCTCTTCCGGAACGCAATCAGGTCGCGTTCCGATGGAGATGCCTACGATATCATCGGATATCAGGGAGCTATCGTAGATATTCTTCAGATCCTCGACTGAGGCGTATGTATTCGTGTAAGGCTGGAAGTAGATGATGAACTTGCTGGCCCTTTTCTTTTTTGAGAGGAGATCCATCCCCTTTTCGACCTGTTCATGGATGCTTTCTAGGCGCTGTCTAAGGTTCGGATTGAATCCTTCATTGTTGCAATAGATGCATCCCCCCCGTCCCCTGCCTCCATCCCTGTTCGGGCATGTGAAGCCTGCGGCAACGGTGACCTTCCAGACGCGGCATCCAAACCGCTCTTTAAGATCGTCTCCAAAGCTTCTGTACAGTCGTCCTTGCATGTGCTCAACCCATCTCAACGCCACATAATACCAATTTTCCCCTTCCCTTTCCATCAAATTGGCTTGCGTTCGCCGTCGTTTTTATCTTTCAGGGTTGAAGGTTTACCTGGCTAAAGATTATTGGAATAATGAGCCGGTATCATTTTGAAAGTCGACGAAGCGCCCCTCTTTTCCGGGCTCAAAGAGGAGGTATCTCTTCTCGTCTTTCCAGGCGGGCATCGAATAGAGGAGTCTCCTGCTGCCGTTGATGTTGAATTCGAAGATCTCCTGCTTATGGAGATGACCTATGACGACGATGTCAAAGCTTTTGTTCAGCATGCGTTCTCCAAAAGCGCGGCATTTATCATAGGGGAAATACGATCTGTATTTAATATTCGTTTCCTTGAGCATCCTCTTTATTTTTTTCGCCATTACGGCTTCGGCACTCAGAGGGAGTACATTAAAGCTCCTCCAGACAAAACGGCTTTTGGAGATTCTTCTCCAGAAGAGATAAGCCTTATCGTCCGTATTGACCATGTCGCCATGTGAAAGGTAGAATCTTCTTCCATCGAATTCTTCCGCAAGTTCGCCATTCGAAACCGCATCGAACGGGTCGCCGAGATAGCAGTGCCTGATGTGGAAATCCCTGTTACCTTCAATATATAGCAGCCGGACGCCTGCCATCTTCAGCGCCCGCAATTGATCGATGATATTGCTGTGATAATCCTGTTCCAGCCTCTTCTTGGCGACCCATAGGTCAAACAGGTCGCCAAGGATGCAGAGCGTCCCGGTGGTAGGATAGGTCTTCTGGAGGAAATTCCGGAAAATGGAAACCTCTTTGGGATTCTCATTGATGTGGGCATCAGCAACGAAAACGAGATTTTTCATTTCTTCTGCTCGATCTCCTCATCCAGATCCTTTACGCTCTCTTCGAGTTCCTTTATTTCCTTCTTCAGATCGGTGACCTCTTCTCTGTTCATATCCTGATCTATGAATAACTCCTGGAGCTCTTTTCTTGCTTTACGGAGGGCTCTCTGCGCCTCTTCTCTGGTCTTTTTCAGCATTTCCATGCTTTCCTGCCCTGCTCGTTGCGCGGCTCTGCGAGCCCCTTCTTTTGCCTTTCTCAACTCGTATTTTAGCTGCTGAAATTCATCTGAAGCTTTCGCAGTAGCCTTCTTGAACTCTTCCTTTGCCTGAGAAAATGTTCTCTTGATATCCCTGCCCGCTTCTTTCATGGATTCTTTAAGATCCTTCTTTTCTTCCGTCTCACAGGCTAAAAGAAGGAAAACAATAGAGACGACAACTAAAATCTTTAAGAATCGTGCCACGTTTTTAGTTCCCAGGAAAAAGAAAGCAAGTGCACCTGCCAAAAGTCTTTCATATTTTATCACAAGTTAAAGGTGATAAAATTTTTATTGCTGTTCCATCGACAGCAAAAGAAGCGGAAGAAAGGCTTTTGGAAAACCAATGCTTCTTTCAGATGCCGGCATTACGGGCATGGATTGCTATTTGGGCGCTCTGTTCCTCCCGTTCTGTATCCTAATGTCCCCTCACCGAAGCAGTTCTCACCGTCCACAAGATAGTAGAATCCATTCCCCGCCGTTGCCGGATTCTCAGGATCCTTAGTAGCGGTGTCCGTGGAGCCGTTCTCGAAGCAGACATGATTGTAATTGAACG
>JBFMGF010000064.1 GCA_040752675.1 Acidobacteriota bacterium | reverse complement strand
TCAAGATATATTTTAAAATTATCTCAAATATATTGGCACCAGGTTTTGGTGAGGGATGAGAGAAGAACTCAATAAAATCAAGGGTTCTAGAGTGATGAGAGCTCCCAAACTGTAGAAGATGAATCAAGAGCGTCAAGGTTAAACGTAAGAGATCATCTCGTGCTCTATCTCTTCTACCAGCCTGGGCAGGGCTTTTTCGATTTCACTGCTCAAACCTTCATGGAACGTGTATGGGTCTTTCACATTGATGGCCACGACCCTGATCTTCTCGGGGATCTCGAGGTTCATACGCTTTGCAGTCGCAAGCATGTGGGGAAGACCCATATAGTGGGGGGAGGGTCCGAAGGGGGATTTCATTTCGCTGATATCGAACGTGATAATCTCTCCCGGGCTTCTGTCATCGATGAGTATGGAATCGACGACAATGACGTTGCGATAGCCGAGGATTATTTCTAAGAGCTTGCCCCCGGACAGCGCACTGACTTCGATGTCCCATGCCTCATCCGGGTGCATCTCTTTTATCTTTTCATCAGCGTAGACACCAACGCCGTCATCTTTGAGGAGGGTATTCCCCAGTCCGATGAGCAGATTCTTTTTTGCTCTGCTTTCCATTTTTGATTCACTAAAGGATTAGCGAGGTGAACCTTCAACCATAGAATTATCTTAAAAGACTTTTAAGATGTTACGTTGATAAATACAGTTAATGAGGTTCTCAAAGGTTAAGAATTTCATTTTTCAGCTTGCCGCAATTTTGCTTCTCTGTTGGCTGCTAAGCTATGATCAGCTTACCCAATCATCATATCCTTGTAGAAAAATAATTGTCAAGAGGGGAAGGAAGAAAAGAAAAACAAGTGATGAAAAAGGAGGTGCACATATATTGCTCCCCTTTGGATGTAGACAGGTCTTTGGGTTAGAGATCAGCTCCTGTAGAATAACAATTATGGAGCACTCAAATTTTCATACGAGGAGGATCTCATGACAGGAAGAAAATGGACCATCGAAGAAAAGTTAGCTATCGTTCTTGAGGGGCTCAAAGGACAGACGCCGATCTCTGAGATCTGCCGGGAGCATCAAGTTTCTCAGACTCAGTTTTACAAATGGCGGGATCGGTTCTTAGAAGCTGGTAAGAAAGGTTTGGAAGGCAAGACAGACTTTTCAGGGGAGAGTTCCTTAAGGCAAGAGGTCGAGAGACTTCAGAAGCTTGTGGGGAAGCAAGCCCTGCAGATTGACATACTAAAAAAAACGGAAGAGATCATGAGCCGGAGGTAGGAATGGTAGAGCAGCTCAGACAGGAAGGGCATTCAGTATCATTCCTTTGTGAGACTTTTGGGATCAGCCGGAGCGGTTATTATTCCCGAAGGAAGAAGAAAGGAGGAAAGGCCAACAAGCCAGCAAGAAAGGACGATAAAGCTCTTCTTGTGTTGACCAGGAAGATCTGTGAGGCTCATCCTTTTTGGGGATACCGGAGGGTGAGGGCGTGGCTCAAGCATCGGGAAGGAATCACCGTCAACTGCAAGAAGGTCTATCGGATCATGAGGGAGAATGGGCTAACGGTGAAGCGAACGATTCACAAGGCCAAAAGGACGCCTCAGAGAAGTAAACCCAGAGCGACAAGGCCCAGACAATTCTGGGGAATCGATATGACGAAGTTTCTGATCAACACATTAGGATGGGTTTACCTGGTTCTTGTTCTGGATTGGTATACGAAGAAGATCGTGGGCTGGAAGGTTTCTTTGAGATCCCGGAGTCAGGAATGGAGGGAAGCTTTAGAGATGGGGATTTCGAGGGAGTTCCCGCAGGGGGTCAGAGGAGCCGACTTGAAACTGATCAGTGACAATGGGTCTCAGCCCACATCGACCAGTTTCATGAAGGATATGAAGACCTTGGAGATCGAACAGATCTTTACGTCTTATGATAACCCTAAAGGAAACTCTGATACCGAAAGGGTGATCAGAACGATGAAAGAGGAGCTCCTCTGGCTGAATGAGTTCTCTTCTCTGGAAGAGGCAAGGGAAAAGATAGAATCCTGGATTGGAATGGATTACAACCAACTGTATGTTCATTCTACGCTGGAATATCTTAGCCCGATGGAGTTTGAAGAGAAGTATAACCAGGAAATCTTAAAACAGGCAGCATGAAAACTCTAACTCAAAAAGATCAAAAAAGTGTCTTGATTTTTAGGGTGCATTACATTAGGAGCTCCCGTAAACTTTCTGCTGCTTGTGAGAACAGGCTTGATTTTATGTATATATCAAGAACCTAGTTTGAGCGATTTTTAGCATAAGAAATCCCACCCAATGAGTTATACTGTTGATATGAAACAAAAAACAACAGACAGCAACTTTGCTGTCCTTAACCCATAGGGTGGGAGGAAATCATGAAA
>JBFMGF010000063.1 GCA_040752675.1 Acidobacteriota bacterium | reverse complement strand
CTGAAGACAAGGGAAGAGGCAGCTCGCAGGAAGATCGCCGGGGAAAAACCTTATATCCCGCTCCCCCGTTGAAATCCCTCCTTAACCATAAATAAGGTTGGCCAACTGGATCGCCATGAGAAGAGTTGTCAGGATGAAGGTTTTCAATGTTTCATCTTATTTAGTTTCTCGAGGTTTAAGCGGATCTCTTGTTCGTCGGGAGCGCGCTCCAAGGCTTCCTCCCATTCTGCTCTGGCCTTATCGTATTCTCCCCTCAGAGCATATATGGTGCCCCGGTTGTTCATTGCAGCAATGGAATCGGGATTCAGCTCAATAACCTTTGAATAGTCGCCGAGGGCTTCATCGTATTTTCCCAAGATGGTATATGCTTTCCCTCTTGCCAGATAGGCATCTTCAGATCGAGCGTTGGCCTCAATGGCTCTTGTAAGGAAAGCAATGCCCTCCTCGTACCTGCCCATGGAAATAAGCAAATAGCCTGACTTCGTCATCGCCTCATGATTGTTCGGCTCGCTGTCGATGATCTTCTTAAATTCGGCAAGCGCCATCTCCGACTTTCCCTGGTCCATATAGGCAAGACCCAGGTTGTAAAGAATTGCTGCGTTGTCTGGTAAGATCTCCAGAGCCTTCTTGAAGCAGTTCATGGCCTCCTCATATTTGTTAAGACATCTGTAAGCAGTTCCAAGGTTGCTCCAGATGGTAGCGCTGCCGGGATCTAGCTCTATGGCTTTCTGAAAGGCTTCCACGGCATCAGGGTATCTCTTCCATGTTGTATAGAGCAAGCCAAGATCGTTATAAAGAATGACGGACTTCGAATCCTTTGTGATTGCCTCCTTCATCGTTCTCTCCGCACCGCGAAGATCTTCTGATCTCAACAAGATCTTGCCCAGAAGCCTCTGCGCGTCTGCTAATCCAGGTTCGATTGCGAGCACTCTCCTGACCTCTTTGTCCGCATTCTCAACATCCCCTTTATCAAAGTAAGCGCGCGCAAGGTTGCTTCTCGCATCGAGATACCCGGGATACATGGAGAGGGCTTTTTTGAATCTCTCCACGGCCTCGTCATACATTCTCATCTTGAGAAGGACGGCGCCGTAATTGTTCAGGACTCTGACACTGCCGGGAGAGACCCTTTCTGCCGAAGAAAAGAGTGAATAATCATCCTTCCAATCGAGATTCCTTGTGAATGTCCTCACCGAATATAGAAGAACGACCAGACAGAGAACGGCGATCTGATAAGCCTTGAAACCATCCAGCATCTCCATTGCCTTCTTAGGCTTTCTCCTCCCGGATCTTTTCGAGGTGAGGAAAAGGGCAAGCATCATGCAGAAAGAAAAGGAAGGGAGATAGATTAAGCTTTCGGACATGATCGTCTCGATCGTAAAGAAATAGTTGGAAACGATGGAGAAGGTGACGATGAAAAAGAGAATGGAGAAGAAGATTAGTCCTGACCTTCTGTAAGTCTTGAACAGCATAGATAACAGGATGAAAAGCAACGCGAGAGGGAGGAGAACAGAGATATCCCTTATCGACTCTGGCAATTTGATCTGATTGAATGAATAATCCGGTGAGAGCCTGAGCGGAAAGACCAGGAGCAAGAGATATTTTCCAAAGACCTTCGTAGCTCCAAGGAACCTTCCATACAAACCTTCCTGGGAAAGAGGATTGCTGACAGGATCCACGCCGACGGAACCCATCGGGTTGCCGAAAACGATGGATTTTATGCCAAGAAAGAGAATTGCAGCCATTACGAATAGCATGTAACAAAAGATGCTTTCTCGCCGCTCCTTCTTTCCCGGGAAGGGCTCTTTGCTGAAGGCCATATCGTGAGCGATTATCACTGCGGGGAAGACGATTGCACTTCCCTTTGCAAGAAGGGAGACTAAGAAAGCTAGCGGCGACAACGCGATGACCAGGAGCCTCTTCTTGCCGACAAATTCCTTGCTTTTCACAAAGAGGAAGAGAGCACCAAGGAAAAAGAGGGAATGGATGAGCTCCACTCTTCCTGCAAGACTGCATATGACTTCCGTGTGGATCGGATGCGAGGCGAACAGGAGGGAGGAGGCAAAAGCCAGCATCACACTGGTTCCCATCTGCATCACCAAAAAGAAGATCAGTACAGAAATCAGAGAATGAAGACCGATGTTGATGAACTGGTTGGAATTAAGGAAGAGAAGAATGGAAAACAGGAAGAGAAAAAGAGAGAGAATGAGCTTTTTTACCATATCAAGCCATCATCTATTCCAACGAATCGGGAAACCACCACAAAGAGGCTCGCTGACTCTTATGACGGTCTGAGGTAAATGCACAACAGGCAGGAATCCTGTGAAGCTTCCCGTGGCGTGATCCTGAATTTCGTTCCCACCGGAATTCCAAGAAAGTAGGTCGGATGAAGCTCGATCTTGCGATCGAGAATCTCAAAGAGAGCTTCCCCTCTGAAATAGATGATGACCAAGTCGTGCCCTCTCGCCATGTTTTCATCTAAAGGAGAGCTCGTCCTCATTAACCGCATCTCGACATTCTTAAAGGCATCGACTCTGCCCACTGCAACCTGCCCTGCCCCTGCTCCCACCATTGAATCCGCTCTGGAGGAAAGATCTTGGTAGGAACAGATAGTGCTTCCAGAACTTCCGGAGCTCCATGGCTCCCCGGAGATGGAATCCTCTTTGAGATAGAGATTTCCCTGAAAAGGAGGTGTCGATATGACAAGGCAGGCAAGAACCTCGTCAGTGGCGTTTAAGAATTCATGAGGGCTTCCAGGAGGAGCGTAAAAGAGACCGTTTTTTTCGAGAAGAATTTCACCTCTGCGTTGAGGGCCTCTCGAGCCGCCTTCCTCAGTGACGACGCTATGAATCTTCGCTTTCCCTTTTATGATGAAGTCGCATTCCTCACTGTTATTGTGAACATGAAGCGGGCAGATCTGCCTCGCCTGCATGGCATGAACATGAAAGCTGACCTCTCCATTCTCGAATAGAGAAAAAGAAAGATCGGAAGTAAAATCGCTCCGTTGCTCGATGTCGGCCAGCCTCCGTGTGAGATCTTGGGCAATGAAAGGAACTTCTCTCCTCTGCAATTCCCTCTCATCCGCCTGCTGCCAGAAAGATGACAGCCGCGGAAGGTAATGAAAAACTATCGCCGCGATGATCACCGCAAGAACGACTGCCAGGACCAGGATGATCTTCGATCTGTCCATATTTCTCTTTTCTCTCAACCCTGTGGCTTCTCCGCTGATAGGGCGTTATCTTGCAGATGCTTCATGTTTGGAAAATTCTATCTATCGCGCTGAAAGTCGTCAAGCTTACCTTGAAAGATTCGTCTTCTTGATGTTTGCGCAAGCGCTGTGTTATAGAATAGGAGCGATGGAACAAGGATGAAATCTTTAAGAGAGAAGGTAAGTATAAATGGCTGCCCGGCATATTCCCTGAAGGATGTCAGGCAGAGCATTGTAAAAGGCCTCGAGCCCTTTGGGGGGATCGACTCCTTCGTGAAAAGCGGGGACAGAGTCCTCATAAAGCCGAACATGCTTATAGCAAAGTGCCAGGAAGACGCGGTCACCACGCATCCTGTCATAATCGAAGCCGTCATCGAACTCGTTAAGGAATCGGGCGGAAAACCCTGTGTCGGCGACAGCCCGGGATTTGGAAGCATGGAACGGGTGGCGAGAAAATCCGGGATTTCTAATGTCTGCCAGAAACGGGACGTCCGTATGATCGACTTCGATGCCTCAGGAACTGAGCGGGTGGGAAAAGAGGGAATTTTCAGGAATATAAGGGTAGCCCGGGCGGCTCTGGACACGGATAAGATCATCAACATTCCCAAGATCAAGACCCACGCCCAGATGGTTCTAACCATGGGAGTGAAAAACCTCTTCGGATGCGTCGTCGGAAAAGAAAAGGCCAGGTGGCACTTCAACGCGGGGAACAACAGGCTCTTTTTTGCAAGATTACTCGTCGAGATTTACAGGGCGATCCAGCCTGCTCTGACGATATCTGATGCTGTTGTTGTCATGGAAGGAAATGGGCCAAGCGCCGGCAAGCCAAGGAGGATCGGCATAATCGGCTGCGCGAAAGATGCCGTGGCTCACGATGCCGTCTTCTCGAGCATTCTCGGCCTCGGCGCTAATAACCTCCCGGTCATAGAAGCTGCCAGTGAAATGCATGCCTGGACCCACTCTCTAAACGACATCGAGGTAATCTCCGAAAAAAGCCTGGAAGAATTAACACTGAAAGATTTCGAATTCCCTCCGACAGTGGACATCATGTTCAATTTCCCCCGCCCGGTTCAGAGGCTGGTCAGGAATTCCATCACATCGAAACCTGTAATTAATCATGAGAGATGCACGAAGTGCATGAAATGCGTCGATATCTGCCCTCCGGGTGTCATGGCAAAAGTCAACTCCCTTATCGAGATCGATTACGGGGATTGCATTTCCTGCTTCTGTTGCCAGGAGATCTGCCCGGAGGGAGCCATCACTCCCAGAGAAGGCTGGCTTTCCCGACTCATACCTTGAATGCCCTGCATTTGGCAACCATGGAAAGGTTAAATTATCTTGAGGAATGAATCATCCCTGGTGAAGTGGAGGGCGTAAACCCTGGCCCTTTCAGCGATCTCGGTGGCGATGTCGAGCGCCTCCTGCATCGGAAAGGGGGAATCCTTGATGAAAGGGATGGCAGAAGCAAGTCTTGCTGCAGCTTGGACGAGTGGCATCTCCTTGAGGAATGTTCGCTTATCCTTGACCAGCCAGTAGAAGCCTGCAATTTCAAATTCTTTATTGATGTTACTGAAGGGGATGGCATCCTTCTCATGGCGGAACCTCTCGCCACCGCTGAAGGGGACCCCGCTGGCATATGGCTTACCGTCCCTGAGATAGACCAGAACCTGGTCATCACTCAACAGCGGGAAGCTTTTTGCAAAAGTGGCAACCGTCGTTTTCCCAGCTCCGGAATGACCGAAAAAGAGATGAGCCTTTTCATCCTTCACGACGCCTGAAGAGTGCAGGAAAAAGGATCCATTGTGCAGGGCAAGATATGAGAAGATGACTCTCAGGAAGTTCTCGATAATCATCCGCCGGTTCAAGTCTTTCCCGGTACAAATAGCCAGTGATCCCTTACTGGTTTTCCTGTCATATCTGCAAGCAAAATGATAAGCCCAGAAGAATAGAAAACCATCTTTTTCATAAAACTCTACCCGAGAGATCTCACCGCGTGCAGGCCGCTTTAGAAAGGAGAGTCTCGAGGACTCGACAACAAATATATCCGCATTTCCTGATATGGCCGTTCTTCCTGCGATCTCCGTCAAGGCTGCTGGAGACCTTGATGACAGGACATCTTCACAAGCGAAGGGTTGGTACATCTCGGCAATTAGAGTTTTCCATGCCGGATCGAGTCCATGAAATGTCAGGGAAAGATGGGCGAAGGCGATGGAAATGAATTCTTCTCCGAACGGGGAATGAAACTCCTCGAAGGAGTCCTTTTCAGGATGGAATTCCTTCTCAGCATACTTTATCATGAAGCTCCTCTCTATTTATTTTTAAATATATCAGAACCATGAATCGATTCAACATATCCATGAAAAGACGGTCTTTCGCGCGAAGCAGGCTTATCATGTCAAGGTGCTGCATGTCGGTGAGAAATGATATAGTATTGCAATCGAGGAATGAACCAGGTATGGATATGGCAAAAGGAAGACTCTTTGTCGTGGCAACACCGATCGGGAATCTGGAGGACATGACCTTCCGTGCCATCGAGACCCTTAAGAGGGTCAGCCTCATCGCATGCGAGGATACGAGGGAGACGAGAAAACTCCTGACGAGATTCGATATCAAAACGAAATACACGAGCTATCATAAGTTCAACGAACTCACGAAATCTAGGCTTATCCTGAACGTTCTGGGAAGAGGTGAAGATGTTGCTATCGTCTCCGATGCAGGAACTCCGGGCATCTCTGACCCAGGAACGTTACTCGTGGCGCTTGTAGTCGAGCGGGGCTTTACTGTAGTGCCGATTCCGGGAGCCTCGGCCCTGACTGCCTCCCTTTCCACGTGCGGCTTTCCGCTCGACTCCTTTACCTTTCATGGATTCCTGCCAAAGAAAAAGACCTCGAGAGAAAAATTCCTGAAAGCCCTCTCCCCACGGGAAGAGACCCTTGTTTTCTTCGAATCGCCCCACAGGATCACGGAATCCCTATCAGATATGGCATCCATCCTCGGCCCAAGAAAGGCTGTCCTCTGCCGGGAACTGACGAAGATTCACGAGGAAATTCTAAGAGGAAACCTTTGCGATGTTCAGGAACAACTCAGAAACAGGAAAGAAAGCATCTCCAGGGGTGAGTTTGCCCTTATTGTGGAAGGGTCAAAGAAGAGCAGAACAGATCGGTCGCATGCTCCTCTCTATGAGCATTTTAGAAAGCTCGTCGATGAGGAAGGTCTCGAGCGCAAGGAGGCCATAAAAGCCTTGGCAAAGGTGAGAAGCCTCTCTAAGAGCAAAGTCTATAAAGAGATATTGATGAAGGAAGGGAAGCTGTGAAAGAGACAAAAGGCAAAATGAGAAGGACGGTTGATGCTATTGCTGATATTTCAGATCGGTATCCATCGGCATAGAAGGGTCTTCAGGAGATCCGGCACTCTTTTCAGGAGCATTGTCCTGCGGTTGGCAGATCACATCTTCTTCCTCTTGGGTGAGGAGTTCGTCTTCGGTGATCTCCATTTCCAGTTCCCCATTCTTTTCCTGCCTTCTTCCTGAAACCCGATCTTCAAATTCGTAGCGCAGGCAGCACATCAATCGACCGCAGAGTCCTGAGATCTTCGAGGGGTTCAGGCTCAGACTCTGGTTTTTCGCCATCTTGATGGATATCGGTTCGAACTGGGTGATGAAGGTCGTGCAGCAGAGAGGCCTCCCGCAGCATCCGAACCCTCCCATAACTCTCGCCTCGTCCCTCACGCCGATCTGGCGCATCTCAATTCTCGTTCGGAATCTCTGGGCAATGTCCTTGACGAGTTCGCGAAAATCAACCCTCTCCTCCGCCGTGAAATAGAAGGTTATTTTCTTCCCGTCCGAGGAGAGCTCGGTATTCACAAGCTTCATGGCAAGCTTTCTTTCACGGATCTTATCGACACAGTAATTAAAAGCTTCCCTTTCCCGACTGGCCTTTCTCTGATAGATCTCGCAATCTTCCTCGTCGGCCTTTCTGAGGATCTTCTTATAACTTTTTCCGCATCCATGGAGATGTTCCAGATTGGAAAATCCCATGACGACAGTTCCAAGCTCTTCTCCCCGCTCCGTTTGGACGATGCACTTATCCCCCACGTTCAGTTCGAGTCCGCCGGAATCGAAATGGTATATCTTCGCCGTGGAATTAAATTTTATCCCCACAAGTTCAAGGGGCATGAATTTCACTCCTGTTTAACTGTATTTATCAACCCGAAATCTTAGAAACTTCTCTACAACTTTATAAATTATAACATTTTATTAATGCTTCATATAGGCTTCCATCCCTCCCCATGGTTCCTTTGCTTTGCTCTCCTTGCAATACGTGCGTGCTTTTTTACCATGGCGCGCGAAGCGCAACCTTCTCTGTGATAAGATACTTGCCTGAAAGGGCGGGCTGAGATGGAGAAGGTCAAGATCCTGGCAACGAACAGGCAGGCTCATCATAATTATTTTATCCATGACAGGTATGAGGCGGGCATAGCCCTCGTGGGAACAGAGGTCAAGTCCTCGCGAGAGGGGAAGATCAACCTGAAGGATAGCTATGCGAAATTGGAGGATGGCGAGCTCTTCCTGGTCAACTGCCATATCAGCCCGTACTTCCATGGCAATATCATGAATCATGATCCGCTGCGCAAGAGGAAGCTTCTGATGCACCGAGGCGAGATAAGGCGCCTCGAAAAGAATATCATTCAGGCAGGATTCACGCTGATTCCCCTCCAGGTCTATCTGAAAAAAGGTAAAATCAAAATAGAGATGGGTCTCGCAAAAGGGAAAAAACTTTATGACAAAAGGGAGGCCAAGAAAAGAAAGGATATCGACCGTGAAATGAAACGGGAAGGGCGACGCCCTTCCCGTTAGTCTGGCTTTACTATCCTACCAGTATTCTTCTATGATTCTTTTCTTCTGCTCCCTATTCAACCTCAACTTCTTCTACACCCTCGATCTCCTCACCTTCATCGCCTTCCCCTTCGCCAGGAGGAGGAAGTATCATGACCTCATCTTCCTCATCAAACCAGAAGCCGCCTCCCGGTTGGCATAGATGTCTCGTCATCCTTTGAGGGCGGTTCGTCTTCTTCTTGATCACTCTCTTCCCCATGCATTCGTGAGCCATCTTTTTAACTTTATCGATCTGCTCTTTGGTCAGAACGTCTCCTCCCGCAAGCATCATCTCAAGCTTCTCGAGGGCCAGATCGGATTCGGAAGCAGCGATCTCCTTCGCCTTCTGCCTGATCAGGTTCTTATCGAGCTTGTCCTCATCGAGGAGACTTCTGATCTCCAGTCTTTTCAACTCAAGATTGGAATGGAGATTGATCATCTTCTTCTGATGTTCAAAGTGAAGCTTCTTCAGTTTGGTTATCTGTTCAGGCGTGAGCCCCAGCTTTTCGATGAACTCTGGATTATTCAAAAGTTTGCCAACCGGAATGTTTGGCCCCATCCCGCCGCACCCAAGTGGACACCCTGGATGCCCCGGACCTCCCCTGGTAAAAGCTCTTTCCGGATCTCCTTTCCCGCAGCGATTGGGCTCCGCATATGAAGCCGAAATGACCAGTCCCGCAATGATGAGGATCGCAGCGATGATAGCAACTTTTCCTTTCATCTTGACACCTCCTTAAATTTTTTATTCAACTCATTAGACAGATCAATGCATCATAAGGTTTAAGCATTTTGCAGTGACTCATCCGTGGTTGATAAGAATCGCGCTGATCGCACGTGAAGAGTTCGTGCTCATCGGATGATGCCTTCTATCGGGCTGGAGGCCGTAGCATAGAGCTTTCTGGGGATTCTCCCCGCCTCATAGGCAATTCTTCCAGACTCGACCGCGAGGCGCATAGCCCTTGCCATCTTGATGGGATCTTTCGCTCCAGCGATCCCCGTATTCATCAAAACGCCATCGCATCCCAGTTCCATGGCGACGGTAGCATCGGAAGCCGTTCCCACACCTGCATCGATGATGATCGGGATGTCCTGGATTGCTTCCAGGATGATCCTGATGTTGTTCGGGTTCTGTATCCCGAGGCCTGAACCAATGGGAGCTCCCAGCGGCATGACGGCGGCCGCTCCAGCATCCCTCAGCTTCCTTGCGACGACGACATCGTCATTTGTGTAAGGCATGACGATGAACCCTTCTCTCACGAGTTCCTTCGTAGCCTGGATGAGCCCCTCGTTGTCGGGAAAGAGTGTCTTTTCATCCCCGATCACCTCCAGCTTTATGAGATTGGAAAGCCCTGTCTCCCGAGCTAGAAAAGCGGTCCGGATCGCATCATCGGCTGTATAGCACCCTGCCGTATTGGGGAGTATTGTGTACTTATCGGGATCGATGTAATCTAGGAGGGACTCCTTCGAGCGATCAGAGATATTAACCCTTCTGACGGCAACGGTCACTATCTCGGCTCCCGATTCTTCGAGCGCCCTCCTCGTCTGCTCGAAGGAGGCATACTTCCCCGTTCCTATGATCAACCGGGAATTGTACTCTCTGCCCGCTATTGTCAGTCTTGGCATGTCCATGATTTTCTCCACGAAAAGGCTTATTTAGCCACCGCCGACGAAATGAACGATCTCCACCCTGTCGTTCTCCTTCAGGATCGTCTCATCGTATTTCGCCTTATTGATTATATGCCTGTTGTGCTCCACGGCCACTCCCTGAGGATGCAAGTCAAGCAACTTCAGCAGGTCCGAGATCGTGGAGCTCTCGACCAATTCGAACTTTTCACCATTTAAAATGATAGTCATCTTCAGGTTTCGACCGATTCCCCTATCATTTATTGAAATTTATTATAGACCGCTTTAATTCCCGGCGCATCCCATATATTGAAATTTTGAGAAATCGACAGACCCATGGAAATGATGTACGATATTTTGATAATTAGTCTGCTTGTAAAGAAAGACCAACATGATCATCTAAATGCAGGAGGAGGAAGCAATGATTAAAAGAATGCTGAGCTTTTATTTTCTTCTCACCCTGATGGGCGGCTCCATCCTGGCCGTCCAGACTGAACAACAATCCCATGCCTCCTGCGCGGAAACCAGCGGCAAGATACCGGAACTTGTGGATTTTCACAAAGTCATATACCTCATCTGGCATGAGGCTTATCCAGTCAAAGATTATGCTGCGCTCGTGAGCTACGTCCCCGATATCCAAATGCTGGCAGAGAAGCTCTACGATGCGAAACTGCCGGGGATACTGAGAAATAAAGAGACCAAATGGAAGGAAGGCATAGCGGAACTCAAGAAATCGGTCAACGCCTATTCCAGCGCCGCAAGAGGCACAGATAAGGAAGCTCTTCTTAACGCCGCAGAGGAGCTGCATTTCAGGTATGAGATGCTAGTCAGGATCATCCGGCCAGTCCTGCGGGAGATCGATGAGTTCCACAAGGTCCTTTACGTCATCTATCATAAATATCTGCCTATCAAGGATTACGAGAAGATAAAAGCCTCCAGCGAGGATCTGAAAACAAAAGCCGAAGCGATTGCCCAGGCTTCGCTCCCGAAGAAATATCTGGGGAAGACGGAGGCATTCAATGCCGCTGCGGATGCGCTCCTGCAAGAATGCAAAAGGTCAGTGATGATCTTTAAGGCTGGAAATGGCGAGGCCATCGAAAAAGCCGTGGAAGACATTCACACAAAATACCGCGCTTTCGAAGCGATCTTTGAATGAAAACGAGGAGATCAATGCCATTGCCTTCACCATTGCTAATTTTTCAGGGTTTATTGATAGAAGAAAGATTCTTCTCGAAGGAGAGAAGTAACTTCTTTATTGAAACAGGGGCTCCAAAGCCTCCAAGAGAGCCATCTTTCCTGATGATCCTGTGGCAGGGAACAATGATGGCAAAAGGGTTTTTCCCCACGGCATTTCCGACAGCCCTTGACGCCCTTGGATTTCCGACCCTTCTTGCTATTTCCTGATAGGATGATGTCTTCCCGCAGGGAATTCTCTCGAGCTCCTTTAGAACACCCTTTTCAAAATCTGTCAGCATAGTCGCATCTTTCTTTATCTGAAATCTCTTCAGTCGGCCGTAAAAATAATCGGCAAGCTGATAAGCGGTTCCCTTGAGGATTTTCAGATGTCTTTCAGCGCCCTTCAGCTCTCCGGGCTGGAGCGATCCCTTGCGTAGGTCTTTCAAGTTTAAGATTCCGGCTTTTATAAAGGTTGGAGATTCCCCGAATCTTTTTGATTCTTTCTCAACGAGTGCCTTTTCAGATCTGTCTCCAAATGACAGAAATGCAAGCCGCTTGCCGGAAGCTCCAATGAAGAGATTTCCCACGGGTGTTCCTCTCAACTCCGCATACAGTATTTTTTCTTTTGTTTTTCTTTGCATAATGGATAAAATTGTATATAAGTCTCAGGCGTTTTTCAAATTCCATATGTTCTTGACGATAAGGAAAAGCCTTCGGACAGCGTCAGACCCGGTTATCATCTGACTGCATCAGTTTCAGGAGAAAGAGTGATGCTTGAGAAATTGTTCAAACTTACCGCGAACAGGACCAACATAAGAACAGAGGTTATCGCCGGAGTCACTACCTTCATGACGATGGCCTACATCATCTTCGTACAGCCGGCTGTTCTCTCGGTCGCAGGGATGAATTTTGGAGCGGTGATGATGGCCACATGCATCTCCGCGGCCATCGCCACCTTTCTGATGGGACTCTATGCGAACTATCCCATCGCCCTTGCCCCCGCAATGGGTGAAAACTTCTTCTACGTTTACACCGTTGTCCTCACGATGGGGATCCCCTGGCAGACAGCTCTCGGTGCCGTTTTCCTCTCCGGAGTTGCATTCTTTGTCCTGACTCTCTTCAAGATAAGAGAACTTATTATCGATGCCGTACCCCGTTCTCTGAAAAACGCCATTGCCGTTGGAATAGGTTTCTTCATAACATTCATCGGTCTGGTCAACGCGGGTATCATCGAAAAGAGCTCCGGCGAAATCGTGAGGCTCGGGGAGATCCGCTCGACACCGGTCCTGCTCTCCATCTTCGGGATACTCCTGACCGTCATTCTGATGATCAGGAAGGTGAAGGGAGCCATTCTGATAGGGATCATAGCAACAGCACTCGTGGCGCTGCCTCTCGGGATCGTCAAGTATCAGGGTCTGGTCAGCCCACCACCCTCTCTTGCCCCAACCTTCATGCAGATGGACATCATGGGAGCGATCAGGCTTGGACTTGTCACCGTCGTGACAGTTTTTCTCTTCATGGCAATATTCGATGCCATTGGAACGCTGATCGGAATCGGTGAGCAGGCGGGGTTTCTCGTGGAAGGAAAGCTTCCACGCGCCAACAGGGCTCTCATGTCCGATGCCCTGGGGACGGTTGTGGGCGCGGCTCTGGGCACGTCAACGGTCACGGCTTATATTGAAAGCGCCGCAGGTGTTGAGGAAGGGGGGCGGACCGGGCTTGCAAATGTTATCACGGGATTTTTATTTCTGCTAGCCATCTTCTTTTCACCCCTGGCGATGATGATCGGAGGAGGATATAAAGTTGGAGAATCGACCTACCTTTACCCCATCACATCGCCCGCTCTCATCATCGTCGGCTGCATGATGGCCAAGAACATCACGAAGATTGCCTGGGATGATCTGACGGAGTCCTTCCCTGCCTTCCTGACGATGATCGGTATGCCTCTCACCTACAGCATCGCCGACGGGCTGGCCTTTGGATTCATCTCTTATCCATTGCTCAAGGCCCTTAGCGGGAAATTCCATGAGATCTCCTGGCTCGTTTATCTCCTGGGTCTCCTTTTTCTCCTCAGATATGCTTTGATCGCCATCCATTGACCTTCTTTCCAAGAGACTTCTTTTTCCGCCCGCACCGTAGAAACCTCTTCACTTGTGCTATACTATTTTGACTTTAGCGGAAAAACAATCTTGAAAACGAATCTTTTAAGACTTTTTGAGGGAACTGTTTATGCGTTCAAAACCCTATCTATTCCCGGCCATGCCTCGGATTCTATCTATACTGTTCTTGACCACTTTGCTTCTCATGACATCGTGCGCGGAGAAGAAGCCGATGGATCTCTCTAAGGTGGATGCGCTCCGGAAGGATGCGGAAGAGTTCCTGATCAAGCAGGGAGAGATGGGCTGGAAGAATTGGACTCTCGGAGAAGACCTCGACCAGGCCTCTCTTTACAAAAAATATAAGCATCTCTTCACAAGAGAGAACATCGCAACCGTGGGGTGGGCTGTCCAGGAGGAGAAAGACCCTGACCAGAGGCGCGCTCTCGAACTCTTCCGTTCATATCTGATGTTCGAGTATATCGGCAAGAAGATAGCAGACCTCTCAGATGAGGTGACTAACTACGAATCCCAGGCGGAGATAAGCGTCGACGGCGAGGAGATCTCCTATCGGCAATCATCGGTCCTTCTGGCCAATGAGAACAGTCACGAGAAGAGAATCAGAATCTATAGCGCATGCGATAAAGTCCTCGAGAAAGTCAATCCACTCTTGCGGAAGATGGAGGAGATCACCCTAGAGGAAGCGAGGGAGCTCGGATTCTCTTCCTACATCGAGATGTGCTCCACGCTGAAAAAGTGCAATTACTATGATGTCGAAGAAAGGTGCAGGACGTTCCTTGAAAAGACAGACCCGATCTATGCCGAGCTTCTCGGAGAGGCGTTGAAGGCGATCGGGATGACCCAGGAACGGTTCCTGCGGTGCGACTCCTGGCGGATGAACCGGGATACCTCCTTCGACCAGTACTTCACCGAAGAGAAGATAATCGATACCTTGAAGGCAACCCTGCTTGCCATGGGGATGAACCTGGACAGTCAGAAAAACATCCTGATCGATTCCGAGAAGAGAGAGAGAAAATATTCCAGGGCAGTCTGTTACAACATCCGCGTTCCGGAGGATATCCGGGTGAGCATCAAGCCGATGGGGGGTGCCGAGGATTACCGTTCCCTCTTCCATGAGATGGGTCATGCGGAGCATTTCGCCAACACGCAGCAGGAGGTCTGGGAGTTCCAGCAGCTCGGAGACTACACCTTCACGGAAAATTTCGCTTTTCTCTTTGAACATCTCCTCGCCGAAAGAGAGTGGCTCGCCAAATACTCTGGAATGACCGAGAAAGAGATCCAGAGATTCTTGAGGTCACAGGCGATGAAGCGACTCTGGTACGTGAGAAGGTACAGTGCCAAATTGATCTATGAGCTGGAGCTGCATGCAGGCGCTGCCAGTCCCGAGAAAATCTATTCTAAAATGCTCTCCGCCGCATTGAAATACAACCCCATCCCTTCAGACGAGAAGAGATACCTCGACGACGTTGATTCGGCTTTCTATGTGGCCGACTATCTACGGGCCTGGTTCCTGGAGGCAATGCTCAAGGAGAAACTCCGGGAGAAGTTCGGGGAAGAGTGGTTTGAGTCGAAAGAGGCGGGAGATTACCTCAGGCAGTTTATGGCTTACGGCCAGAAGATGGAAGCCGACGAGTATGCCCGGATGCTCGGCTACGAGAAGATCATCCCGGAACCCCTGATCCGTGAAATTCAGAGGATGGCCGGCAGCAAGGTGCATTCCAATTGAATAACATCTCCTCCTTAAGTTGCTGAATGTTGGATGAAGAGGGACGCAATACTTTTTTTGACGGATCAGCGATGAATTATCCTCTCCCGCTCCTCGAGAGAATCTTTTAAATGCAACTCGATTATCTTCAGTGCTTCATGTGAATCCTTGTAGTCGGTGGGGTCGAACCAGTTCACGCTGTCTCTATTCTTCATTAAATAGGAAGAGATCAGTTCTACTGCCTTATCGGAACATACCCCTACAAGTTTTCGCTCGTATCTTCTCTTCGCACGAATCGCTCCATCTTCTGAAACTATCCCTGTTTTGCCTGCACCGGAGGCTTTCCTTCGAGAGAAAAATGCTGATCTAAGGAGGCACTCGATCTCCTGAAGATCGATTTTTTCCCGGAATTCAACTTTCTTTATCAATGATCCATCTTTCAGGAAGTAGAGAATGGCTTCTTTCCTGGAAACACCAGGAAGGATGATGACCATATTTCCTCTTTTCCCGTAGCGAGCCCCTCTCTCGTGGACCTCGAACTGGGCGTTCATGGGCGGTCTCAGTAGCCGGATCATTTCCGCTTCTCTGAGGATGGCTTCCAGCTCGGAACCAGTCTCTTCAAAATATATCTTCCTGATGGAGCGATGCAGGGATGTAATCTTCTCTGGCCTGGTAGCAAAACTCCAGAAATAGGAGGAGATCCTCCTGTTCAGATTTTTAGCCCTCCCGACATAGACGGGTCTATTCTCTTCATCGAGGAACCTATAGACACCCGGAGTCTCAGGGATGCCATCCAGAAATGCCCGATCGAAATCGAACTTCGAGAAATCGACATTCTCCCCTCTTCTCTCTTCAAGCCTCTTCAGGTCAGAGAAGGATTTGATTCCGGACTCGGCAAGATCTTCGAGGAGGATGAGAAGAATTTCCGTCGCCCCTTTTGCCTTGATCCGCGCGGAACTTCCAGCAAGAAGAGATATCCCGAGAACCCTTGCCGCTTCCTCGATCCCGGCGTTTCTCTTAAGGCGGAACAGGTTGCCCATGACTTTCTTGATGGAGATTGATTCGTTTCCTGGAAATTCTCCTGTCTTGTTTCCGAGTTCCATCTGCAACTGCCGGAACGTGGAGAGAGGCTCGGAGAAGGCAACGATGCCATCCTCCAAGAATCTCAGGATCCTGCGTGCATCCTTGATCTTGATTCCCGGCTGCATGCCGGAATTTTCAGCAGGCATGTCGATGTGGAATGATCCCGCTTCCTTTCCATTTTTGATCTTAATAAACGAAGCTTCACAGATCATCCCCCTCCACCTGCCGCTTTCAGATATGTTTGCCGCAAAGACTACGAATAGCCGCTCGCTAAGGGGAACGAGCTTCATCCTATCCTCAGCGACAGTCCAGCCCGCGGCTTCAAGATACTTGAATCGATTATCCCCTTTCAGGAGAGAGAAAACGATCCTTCTGGCTGCTTCCTCGCTGTCGTAATGAGCCTTCAAAAGCCCTTTCACCAGTGCCACGCTTGAGACGATTCCTCCATGCGTTTCGATGAAATCGTGGATTCGATCTTTCATCTCCCGCATGTCATATCGATTCTTCATCCTTCCCTCTTTTGTGTCTTTTGTACCATTCTATTTTATTATCTTTCACTGTATCTATAAACAACTTGAGAAGTCTATTTGATTTTCGTTTCTTTATAGCCGTAAATGTTAGAAGTATTGAGCCAATGCAATATATGATCTGGAATTTATGAAACTCCAAAAACAACTTGGATGCTCGCCAGATGGGAAAATGGAATATGATGTTGTCTTTAGGTCGCGCATAAAGCAAAATAAATGTGTAGTTGAATCAGGAGATATGACCCTGATAGAAAAACATTTACGCTGTATATGGCCTAACAAAAAAATGGCAGACAAGATCACCTCGATCGCGCTTGCCATCTTCTTTCTGTTCTCCTGCGCCGGGGGCTCCTTGCAAGAGAAAGGAGCCATTGCCGGAGTGGAACCCATTGCAAACATCTATCTTCATGAAAACCACTCCGAGAGTCTATCCATCTGGAAAGAGCATGATCTCAGAAACAGGATCCTCGTCCATTTCGATGGGCACATTGATATGGACTGGATACCGGAGGTATTCATCAAAGAGATTCAGTCCTGCCGCACCGCCGATGATATCCGAAGGCGCATCGCTCACCCCTATGAGATGAAATCAGGATACGAAGGGATGATTTCCATCTGGAACTTCATCTATCCAGCCGCCCGGCTGGGAATTATCCGCGAATTTTACTGGGTCGTACCGGATGGAACCTTCAACAGAAAGAATCTCCTCGAAGATCTTCGCTCATTACTCGCCATCAAGATGCATGGCGTTACCCCGGCGGAGTTACAGGTGCTGACGCTTCACGAGAACCGGATTTCCGGGAAGGTGCTGGGAGTGCCCACCACAATCCTGGAGCTGGACTATCTGCCGAAAATAAGAGAACCGGTCCTTCTCGACATTGACGTTGATTACTTCACGACCGATTCCGCCATCGACCAGAAGGTCCTGCTGGATCCATCCCTCCATCCCGATGAGTTCATCAAACGGATTGCCCATAAGAAAATCCTGACAGACATCGTGACGATCAGCTATTCAAGCGTGGGAGGATTTCTTCCGGTATCATGTCACCACTATGGAGACATCATCCAGGAAAGGCTTAGGAACCCTGCATCCAAAAAGAGCAAGAAGGAGTTCGAGCAAGAGGCTGTTGATGATCCAATCTTGAAGGATGCCGATCTCCATCAGGCAGATGCCATGCGAGGAGCCGGACAGATAGATGAAGCGAAGAGGCTTTACAGAAAGTATATCTCTCAGCATCCTGAAGGCTCGCATCGCCTGTACGCGAAGTTTCGCCTGGCCACGGCTTTCGCGGATGTTGGGCCTTACGAGCAGGCCTTCCGTTTGCTCGGTGAGCTTCTTTCCGAATCGCCTGACATTGCCGATGCGAGATACTACCTCGCACGCCTTTACAGGGAAAGCGGAAATCTCAGAGAAGCGATTGTCGAGCTGAGAGAGGCAGTTAAGCTTGACCGGTTCAACGGAATTTATGCGGCCGAGCTGGGATCCTGTCTTCTCGTTTCAGGCTACGAATCAGAGGCTCTGGAGTGGCTTCAGAAATCGCTAGAGTTCAAACCATGCAACGGCAATGCTCATCTGACCCTTGCCTTCCACTTCGCGAGAAAAGGAGATATGGAGAATGCTGCGGAAGAGCTGAAGAGCGCGCTCTTCGTCCGTCCCTGGGACGTAGATGCCCGCTTCCAGCTTGGTACAATCTACTTCCATCAAAAAAAGCTTAAAGAGGCAAGAGAAGAACTGGAAAAAGTCCTTCGAATCGCACCGGCACACGCGATGGCCCGCAATCTGCTCTCCAAACTAAATGATTAATTTACATTGTTTCTATTTTCATTATTTTTGCTAAAATTATTACTTTAAAAATTAATTCTTAAATCTTCTTTGACTACGGTGTACCGGTCACATATAGCCAGGGAAAGGAATTGTTGCATGTGAAGGAAGGAGCAAAGAAAGAACTTTTATCAAGGAGGAACGGATGGAAGTGAAATACTCGATTAGCCCGTCTGGAGAGAAATTCGCACTCCCCTCGCCCGGGGATTATGAAAAGGAATTTACGAGATTAAAGGAGATCGTCAGGAAACAGAGAGCCCTGGGGCGCGAGATTGTTATTGTAATGGGAGTTGGTTTCGTCGGCGCCGTCATGGCTGCAATTGTCGCAGATTCAGTAGATAAAAAAGGAAAACAAAATAAGTTCGTCATTGGAGTGCAGCGGCCAAGCACCCGGAGCTTCTGGAAGATTCCTATGATCAATCGGGGACTCTCTCCCGTCAAGGCAGAAGACCCTGAAGTTGATCCCATGATCCGTCGGTGTGTCCTTGAGAAGAAGACTCTCATGGCAACCTACACCTATGACGTACTCTCTCTTGCCGATGTCATCGTTGTCGATGTCCAGTGTGATTTTCTGAAGGAGTCCCTTGGAGATTGCCGGACCGGAAGAGTTGACATGGAAGCCTTAGAGGAATCTTTCTACATAATCGCAAAACATATTCCGGCCTCCTGCCTCGTTGTCATCGAGACGACCGTCGCCCCGGGTACGACCGAGCAGGTCGCTTACCCTATCATGAAGAAGATCTTCAGGCAGAGAGGGATCAAGAGCGAACCTCTACTGTCCCATAGCTATGAAAGGGTTATGCCCGGCCGAAATTACGTTGCGAGCATCAGGGACTTCTGGCGCGTCTGCAGCGGCGTGAATGAGAAGGCAAAGAAGCGCGTCGTGAAATTCCTGAGTGAAGTCCTGAACACGAAAGATTTCCCGCTTACAGTCCTGGACAGACCGATCGAATCAGAGACTGCCAAGATTGTCGAGAATAGCTACCGCGCCACAATACTTGCCTTCCTCAATGAGTGGAGCCTCTTCTGCGAGAGGAATGGCGTTGATCTGATCAAAGTGATCAAGGCCATTAAGAAGAGACCGACGCATAGCAATATTATCTTCCCCGGCCCGGGGATCGGCGGCTACTGTCTGCCGAAGGATGGCGGGCTTGGCTTTTGGGCATATAAGCACATCCTCGGATTTGAAGACGACATCCTGAAGATGACCCCGATGGCAATAGACATCAACGACACCCGTTCTCTGCATGCGGCGCAGCTCATCAGGGATGCCCTCAGGAACATGAACCGCCCCATTGCCGCAGCCAACGTACTCATCCTGGGCGCCTCCTATCGAGAGGACGTGGGAGATACTCGTTACAGCGGCTCCGAGATTATCATACGCAAGCTGGCGGAGATGGGATCGGAGATAAGAGTCCATGATCCTTACGTTGAACACTGGTGGGAATTTGAGGCTCAGGACGTTTACCCAAGTATCGGCCAGAGCCGCGCTCGCTTCTTCCGCAATCAGGACAAGCTGAAAGAACTGAGGATCCAGAAAGATCTATTTAAGGCATTGAAGGGGGTCGATGCCGTTGTCTTTGCAGTTCCTCACAAGCAGTATCCGGACCTCAAGCCAGAAGCAGTCGTGAAGGCGATTGGTAACCCTGCTGCCATAGTCGATTGCTTCGGCATTCTAGACGATGCGAAGATCCAGCGCTATTTCGAACTGGGATGCGAGGTCAAGGGTATGGGACGCGGCCACATCCAGCGAATCAAAGACAGCGTCAGGAGAGGGAAGAAATGATCTGGTAGAGGATTGCGGGGGTAGACGGGATTCAAAAAGGGGAGGTGAAACTTCCCTTTTTTTATCTTTTATACTTCCCCATGAGCCGACCTTCGGCGAGGATGTGTCCTTCCATTGCTTTCAGGATCTGTTTCTTTGTAACTCCGGCATCGAGAGAAAGCATCGTATCCAGAGCATAGAGCTTGAAATAATACCTGTGCGTGCCTCCTGGAGGGCATGGACCACCGTAGCCGATCTTGCGGAAGTCGTTAGCCCCCTGCTTCCCGCCATTCGGAAGCGTCCTCTGCTTCGGAACGTTTTCAGGCAGCTCGCTGACATCCGGAGGCAGATTGAAAATCACCCAGTGAACCCAGGTCCCCATCGGAGCATCCGGATCATCGCTGATCAGCGCCAGACTCTTCGTTCCTTCAGGCATGGCAGACCATGAAAGCGGCGGCGAAATGTCCTCCCCATCGCAGGTGTATTTTGAAGGGATCATCCCACCTTCCTCGAATGCATGGCTTTTCATCTTAATCTCCATCTTTCCTCCTCCCATCGTTTTTAATTCTGATTGCGTATTGCACTGACATGAAAAAAACAGGATAAAAGCGATGAACAGGCAAAAGATCCTGCATGACATTGATCTGTTCCTCCTCAGAATAGAAATATCAGTATCGAACAAATTTTATCACGATCTGGGGATCCTGATTTCGATTTTTCCTGGTAGCATTGCTAACGGCTCTGATGAGGCAGTGGCAATTCACCTGTTTTTAATCATCTCGTTTTCCGCAGATCTGCCGGAGGATGAATTTGAACATCGGTGAAAATAAGAAGAAACGTAAGAGACATCAGCCGGTAATTCTTCCTCCGTGATCGCGGGAAGTTCAATGGAAACGATTGCCCCATTCTCATAGTTCCTTGCACAGATAGTCCCGCCGTGTTCCCGCACGATCCCGAGAGAGACTGATAACCCCAGGCCTGTTCCCTTGCCGGCATCCTTCGTCGTGAAAAATGGATCGAAGATCCTGGAGAGAAACTTCTCGGGAATCCCGCAACCCTCGTCCTTGAAATCGATCTTCACCTTCTTCCTCTCCCCGGCGATTACGATGTCACTGCAAATGGTGATTGAACCCTCTTTCCTGTGCGACATCATCGCCTGCTCGGCATTGATGAGGATGTTGAGGAAGACCTGCTGCATCTGCTGGGCATCCACCATGACTTTAGGGAGATCAGGCTTCAGGTTCTTCACAATCTTTATGGAGCCGGTCGTGAGATTGAACGGATGCAGATCAATCATCCTCTCAATGATTTCGTTTATATTTACGACCTTCTTTTCGGGTTTGCTCTTCCTGGCGAAGGTCAGGAGGTTCTGGACTATCCTGGCAGCTCTCTCGGACTCTCTGAGGACCTTCTCGGCGTAACCCCTGTGGTGTTCATTATCCTCCTTACTGAGGAGAAGCTGCGTGTATCCGATGATGCTGGACAGTGGATTGTTCATCTCATGGGCAATCCCTGCGACAAGCTGACCGAGGGCTGAGAGTTTCTCGCTCTGGATGAGATCTTCCCTCAATCTCTTGCTTTCGGTGACATCCCTGAAGATATGTATCATGCCGATTGGATGCTGCTGGAGGTCCAGGAGAGGAACGGTCGCAACTTCAAAGATCCCGTTGAATTTCTTGATCTCGATTTCAGCAATCCTTGGATTTTCGTGTATCAATCGATTCATTTCTGTGTAGAAAGGAAAAGAGGGATCCATTCCTCCAAAGACTTCATGACACATCTTTCCAATGAGCTCTGAAGGGATAGAGTTTACTTTTCTTGCAAATGCCCAGTTCACCTTCAAAATGGAACCATCCGAACCGTGGATGCAGATCGGATCGAGTATGGAATCGAAGGTGTTCTGCCATTCTCTCCTGGATTTCATAATACCCTCGAAGAGCTCGGCATTACTGATGGCCACCGCCACCTGATTGGCAAGCTCCTCCGCAATTAATATCGGTTCGCCAGCGAAACCATTGACCATGGAGGAACCGAAATCGAGCGTTCCGATGATCTCATTCTTGGTCTTCAGGGGAATCAACAGGCTTGACTTTATTCCTTCCTCCAGGAATTGCTTTGCCGTAGGATGATCTACCGAATTAAGATCATCTATGCAGATGGATCTGCCTGTTCTGACGATCTCATCCAGCAGAGTTTGCCCGGATTTGATTCTATTACCTGGCCCGATCTTCGTCTCTCCATCCAGACTGACGGCCAGGAGGACGAACTCTTTTCTTTCAGGATAATATCTTGATATGCTTATCCTCTTGCAGGGGACCGCCTTCCTGATGTTCACAACGATCTCGTCCAGAACCCTTTCCTTGCTCATGGAAGAGAGAATAGCTCGATCTATCTCTCTCATCGTCTCGAGTCTCCTGGACTTCTTCAGAATTTCGTTGAATAGCAAGACATTGCTAAGTATCAGACCCACCTCGTCCGTCAGGAGCGTAAAGAACTCCACCTCTTTTTCAGGCAGCAAGAAAGCCTTCCTGGATAGTATCGTCAGGACTCCAATCACCCTTCCCTTGAACTTGATAGGGGCCCCCGCGACACCTCTGAAGTTTTCCTTGAGGACCTCTGGCCCGGAGAGCTTTGTCTCGCTGGTTATGTCCTCGACTGTCATCGGCTCCTCTATCAGCGCAATGGTCCCGACCAGGCCCTCGCCAAGCTTGAACCCTTTTAGCGAATCGAGGAAAGTCGATTCATCGTTGATGCCCAGGATGCAGAGAGGTCTCAGGAATTTATCGTTCTCCCGATCCAGCAAAAATATGGCTCCTCCATCCATTTTAAGGGAATCCACGATGATCCGAAGGATCTGCCTGGAGAGAGTCGTGACGTCGAGGGAGTGGTTCGCTGTCGATGCTATCTCTCGAAGGGCGGAAAGCTCTTTGTTCTTCTTGATGAGTTCCTGTTCCAGACTTTTCTTCAACGTGATGTCGCGTGCGAAGCTGACGGTGCCCGATATTGCCCCGGAAGATAGGATGGACGAGACGTTCACGGACAGGGTCAGCTTCTTCAGATATTTATGAAGGATTTTTACCTCGACGGTTTCCGCTCTTCCCCTGATGGCATCAGTCAGCGCCTTCTCGTAGAGAGGAATGCTCTCACCCAGTATGATGGACTTGAAGCTCTTCCCCATGATTTCCTTCTTCCTGTATCCCGTGATCTCCTGGAAGCTGTTGTTTACCAATTGAAATCTTCCATCCCTGTCGAGAACCCAGACGGCATCGTTGGAGTTCTCTATCATGTTCCTGTATCTCTCCTTGGACTCTCTCAATCCTTCTTCCAGCCTTATCTTCTCTTTGATATGTCTTGCTTCCTCCTCTGCCATGGTCCTCTTTTTATTGATCCGGTAGAGGAGGGTTACAACTCCAAGGATCAGGATAGCGACGAAAGAGCCGATGAGGAAAATGAATAGCTGAGCCTTTTTGATATCTGCAAGGACAGGAACGATGGTCAGAGCTGATGACAGCGCAGCTAACTTTGTACTCTTTGCCATCATTGCCCCTCACTATAGAGATTTCATCATCTCATGTCAACACAAAAAAGCTCGGGTTGCGCCGCTAAGAAAGGCTTTGCTCGGCAAAGCGTCTTTTCATGCGGCCAACCCGAGCCGTATAAATGAGTCGCTGCTGAGACCGTGGCGCGAAGAGGAAAGAGTTCCTGGCTTTCGGCTCATCTGTCTTTAAGGGAATCCCATTCGGCGAAGCTCTCGATTTGCACCTTCGTCTGAGGCTCCGTCTGGTAGAACTCGTTAAAGTTGTAGGTCCAGGAGAGATACTCCGAACCCCCTCCGCTGGTTGTGGTAATGAGGAACCTGTTCCTCAGCGAACCGAAGTACTTTGCACGCTCCCGTGGCGATGGGGAATCACCGCCGCTTGGATCAACTGGAACCCAACCGTAATTCGGGAGGTAGACCTCAACCCATCGGTGGAAGACATCATCCATGCTTGCGTCATCCCCCCTTACAACCACAGAACCGACATACCTTGCGGGAAGACCGGCAGCCCGGCACATTGCAATGTAGACAAAGGTGTATTCTGAACAGGAGCCGTTTCCCCTCTTGAGGACGGCCGGAGCAACGTTCCAGCCTCCCGTCCTTTCGTACTGGAGATGTTCAATACAATAGTTGTAGATCTTCCTCGCGATCCAGTATGGATTCTTCTCATCAACAACAGCATCGGAGGCCGCCTTCCGGATTATAGGGTCATTGATCATGTATTTCTCGTCATCGACGAGATACTTCTCTTTAATCTCGCGCGGAATGTCGTCAAGAGAGCCGACTTTCTCGGGGAATATGAAATATGTGATACTGTACACTTTCGCCCTGATTTTCATCTTCGCCTCTTTAATGGAAGGGGCTGGAAGATCTTTATACCTGTAATGGGCGATCTTCTGTCCCCATCGATCGGTAAGGATCTCATCCGGTTTCGGGTCGAAGATTATCTCCCCCTCCACTGTCTGGCTGTCCCTAGTCTCCGGGATGGCAATGTAGGCATTCATGTTTGTAATCTTTCCAGGACCATAGTTTATGACGCGATGCGTGGATTCCACGATCGCCTTTCTCTCCTCTCTAAGAAGGTATCGTGATGGGTCGTCTATTTTCAGGACGTATACTCTGTCGTTCTGATAATCCACGTTGAAGAGATTCTTCCCGTCCCAGGCAAGTCCCCAGGCGTAAGGGCCTGGAGCCGACAATACAAAGAGAACGTCGCCGGTTCGCTTATGAATCCTGTATATCTCATCGGTCATTCGATCCGAGAGCCAGAAGTAATCCCCATCGACGGATACACCAGTCGCCTCCTGGCCGGGTGCTTTCAGAGATGCTATAGTAGTCCCATCGCTGGTGCTTACTCTGCTGATTTCATCGGAGGCATCGTCGAGGAGCCATAGATCATTCCTGTCGAATGCCATCCCCCTTGGAGCATCGGTGGGAGAATCCATCGTTCTGAGCACCTTGCCCGTTGCCGGGTCTATCACGAAGATTTTTTTCTCAACGGTATCTGCGTTCCAGAGATGGCTCCCATCCCAGGCAAGCCCGGCAGGCCATAAGCCCGGTGATGGGATGGAACTGATGACTGTGCCATCCTCCGGTCTTACCTTGAATATCCTGTGGACTTTCATGTCCGCGATCCAGAGATGCTTTCCATCCCACGCCATTCCCGTTGGAGAAGGTCCGGGAGAAGGAAAGGACCTTTCCACTTCTCCAATGGCACCCATGGTAAAAGGCACGGTAAGAAAGGAAAGAGCCATCAGAAGTGGTAAAGAGGCGAGTTTCTTTTTCATTTTTTCTCCTGTATCTCCTGTTTCAGGGAAAAGGAATTGAGTCACTCCCGCTCAATGGAATCTACGCTCTGATTGAGGAAAGGAAGGAAAGACCCACCTTTCGGCTCAGGGAGTTATCCATATCCTCCATCCTCTCGGGATGCCATTGAACAAGAAGGAGAAAGCCAGAGGAACTTCCATCCTTTCGCTCGAGCGCTTCAATCACACCATCATCAGATTTTGCCGAAACAATGAGGGAATCCCCCGCATCTTCAGCGGCCTGATGATGGGAACTATTCACCTCTCCAGTGTCCACTCCTGTTAGCTTCGCCAGAAGACTTTCGCTTTTCACCCAGATCCTGTGTCTCTTGTCCCTGTCCCCAGTTCTCCTGTGTATCCCGTTATTAGCTCTTAGATCCCTCACGAGCGTTCCCCCGAAGAAGACGTTGGCGATCTGAAGACCACGGCATATGCCGAGGAGAGGGATCTTCATAGTGAGCGCCCGCTCGATCGCCTTCAATTCGAATTCATCCCTCTTTTCATCAATCCCATCGAGAAGGTCTTTTTCGTCGGGTGGCATGATCTTAAGGATCTTCTCCGCGAGGTTTTTCGAATCAAGCTCGACCCCTCTCTTATACAGGATCCTGTGATAGTAGAATCGAGGATGAACGTCTCCACCGCCGGTCAGAACTAAGCCGCCGCACTTCCTGAGCCGGCCGTGATTGTTCAGCCGATGGGAAAGTCTGTCGCATTCCACATAAGGATCGAGCCGGAGAATCCAATTCTCATAGTTTTCGTACTTCGAGCAATCGGTTATGGCAATTCTCAACATCTGTTCTGGCCGCAGAATATAAACCATTATAGTATAAAACTCTGATATAATTTCCGTGAAATTATTGAGTGGAAAAAATGACTAAGGTCATGCTGATCAACGCCTCGCAGATCGAAGAGAGCAGAATTGCCGTCGTCCAGGACGGCTCCCTGGAGCTCTTCGAGATAGAAACAATCGGTGAGAAGCAGCTCAAGGGGAATATTTATAAAGGGCGGGTTGCCAACCTCAGTCCCTCCATCCAGGCTGCCTTCGTCGATATAGGTCTTGAGAAACCAGCTTTTCTTCCCCTCGATGAGGTAAACTTCAAGAACAAGCCTCCTTTCCAGCCTGAGATCCGGAGAAAATCGAGACGGTTGCGCATATCGGACATTTTCAGGAGAGGAGAGGAGGTCGTAGTCCAGGTTTCGAGAGAGGGGTTCGGGGAAAAGCCCCCCACGCTGAGCACCTTCTACTCGCTTGCAGGACGGTATCTCGTCCTCACCCCGTATGTCGAGACGGAAGCCATTTCCAGAAAGATCGAGAACTTCGAACAGAGGGAAAAACTGAAGAAGATGGTCGCCGAGCTAAATGCTCCTGCTGGATTCGGCATCATCGTCCGGACGGCAGGGATGGACCAGAGCCGGGGGGAGCTTCTGAAGGATTTTCGCTACCTTTCCATGCTCTGGAGACACATAGAACGGGCGGCGAGAGAATCGACAGTGCCCTCTCTCATCTTCAAGGAGAGGGACATCGTCATAAGAACCATCAGAGACTACTTCATGCCGGACATCTCCGAAGTCATCGTCGATGACGAACAGGTTTTCCATGACATCCAGAGATTCTTCCGGGCAGTCATGCCTGAAAAAGAGAAAATTCTAAAGCGCTACACGGGAGACACCCCCCTCTTCATGAAGTACAACATGGAGGAACAGATCGAGGCCATCTTCCGCCGGAGGGTAGAGCTCAGATCCGGCGGATACATAGTCATTGACAGTGCTGAAGCTCTGACAGCCATCGACGTCAATTCAGGAAGACTGGAGAAGGTAAACAGCCTGGAGGAGACTGCCTTCCAGAGTAACCTTGAAGCGGCTGAAGAGATCGCCAAGCAGCTCAGGCTCAGAGACATAGGAGGTCCCATTGTCATCGACTTCATCGATATGAAGTCCCAGCAGAACATCAGGCTGGTCGAGAAGAAGCTGAGAGATGCCCTGAAGAAAGATAAGGCACGGTTCGACATGACGAGAATGTCCAAATTCGGGATTGTCGAGATCTCCCGCCAGAGGATGAAGGCGGCCAAATCATCGGCAAGATACAGGACCTGCATCGCCTGCGGTGGCGGAGGAATGGTCAAGACGGTGGAATCGGCCACCCTTTCCGCGTTGAGCAGGATCCAGTCCTATCTGATAGGCAAGAGCCCGGAGAGCATAACCATCCAACTGCCAGAGGAGATCGCCCTCTATCTTCTCAACGCCAAGAGAAGAGAGCTTGGCCTCATCGAGAAGCACTCAAAGGTCAGGATATCGATCAAAGTCAACAATCACCTTAAACCAGGCGAGTACCAGTTTGAAGCCGAATGACCCTGTCCGTACAGGTCAGTGAAGCTTCTCTTTATGGGCAAATTCTTTAAAACAGACTCTATGAACCCTTGAGCAGGTTGTTCAAGACGTAGCGGGCTATCTGCGGATTCTCCTTCAGGCGGCGGGCAGAATAGGCATACCACTGGCTTCCGTAAGGGACATAGACTCGCAGCCGGTGACCCGAATCGCGTATGATGCGGCGAAGCTCAGCATCAACCCCGAGGAGCATCTGAAACTCGTACTGCTCCGGCTTCAACTTGAATTCATCGATCAGCATGAACGCCTCCCAGACGAGTTTCTCGTCATGCGTAGCGATCGCGACATATCCCCCCCGTTGGAAGAGTTCCCGCAGCAGGAGAGCAAAATTCCGATTGATGATCTCTTTGTCATTGTAAGCGATGGTCCTTGCCTCGTTATATATCCCTTTACAGAGGCGCACGTTGATGTTCATCCCGTCGTCGATCAGGCTCCGAATATCACGGATGGTGCGCCTCAGGTAAGCCTGAAACACCAGTCCGACGTTCCAGTACTTCCTGCGGAGAGTCATATACATCCGCATCGTATCATCGGTGCAAGAGGAGTCTTCCATATCGAGCCTGACGAAGTTCCCCCTCTCCTTTGCCGCGGCTACGATGCGGCTCACGTTGGCGAGACAGAACTCATAGTCAAGCTTGAGACCGAGATGCGTCAGCTTGATTGATACATTGCTATCGAGCTTCTCGATCGCTATGGCTTCGATCAGCCGTACGTACTCATCCGCAGCCTCTATCGCCTCCTCTCGACGACTGGCATGCTCCCCGAGCAGATCGATCGTCGCCATGAAGCGTTCCTGGTTAAGTTTCCTGACCATTCTCACGGCATCGATCATCCGTTCCCCGGCGATGTAGCGCTTTGAAATGCTACCGACGATGAATTTAGGGATCAGAGGTAGCGTTCCGACGATCAGCTTGTTGAAAAGACTCACGTTATTTTCTCTCCATCAGCCCCCAGACCATGGATCCATTGCTGAATCTCTTCCTTATTCTGATTTCAACAAAGTTTTACATTCTACCAGATGAAAGCTTGCATCAACAAGATCATTCCATCTGGA
>JBFMGF010000062.1 GCA_040752675.1 Acidobacteriota bacterium | reverse complement strand
AAGATCTACGGGATAGATGTAAAGGGATAATCTCATAGTAACACGCCGAATTTTTACTTTTGCTCCAACTCTCTGATTTTAAATAGGATTCTCGATTGTGTTAAACTATGACTGTCGAACGCAGGTGAAAGTCGTTAGCTGAATTCGATCTTTTTCACGGAGGAAGCAACAACGTAAATCCTGACGTTGTTGTCGTTGGGGTCTACGGGAAAGAAGAAGAACCCCTTTCGCGCCTTATCGTATCCCTGGATCGTGCCGAGTATTGTCTCTCCGTCGTTGAAGGTCAGGATAGCTCTCCTCCCGTATTGCTTCTGATCCACGAACTCCCGCACGGTTACATAATCTTTGTTCCCTATCCAGTCTTTCACGAAGAAGAGAGCCTTCATCTGTTCCGTCATTATCTTCCTTGGAATGCCTCCGCCCTCTCCATGGAGGATATGGAAACTGTCCTTATCGGGAAGAAAGTCCTGGGTGATCCCTTTGTAGAGTGTTCCATCCTTCATGTGAACGACGACTTTATTCTCCATCGCGGCCTCCTGGCCCATATATCTTTTTAAAGATTAGCACAATGAACGGCTGATTTTCAACGAATTTTCATGAATGTTCGCCGTTCTTTTCCACTATTGAGTTTTCAGGAAGGGTTGTCTCTTTCAACATATATTCCTCTGAGAGATGCTTCTCTGACAGAAATTTATCCCATCTTCTTGCCATGGGTTCTGAGGGTCGAAGCCTCTTCAGGAATATGAAGAGAATCGTCACCACAAGTAGAACGATCGTGGTGAAGAGGCTTGCCTCGGGGCCAAATTCACCACCCGTCAGGATCTCCAGACCGGAGTATTCTACGGTCAGTGGCGCCCCTTTTAACCTTATTCCGCTGACGGGAAAGGAAAGGATGTAACCGAGAGTGAAGTTCCATGAGAAATGAATGAAGGATGGAAGCCAGAGCGACCTGGTCTTCAAGTACGCAACGGCAAGAAAGATTCCGGCAAGACCCGTATTAATGGCTCCCGCTGGAGTGCCATTAGGATTGAAATAATGGCCCAATCCAAAGAAGATGGACACGAGGATGATTGCTCCGATCCTGCCTATCCCCTGTACCAGAGTCTGAAAAACGTACCCCCTGAATAAGACTTCTTCGAATACAGCTAGCATAAAGATGAGAAGAAGGTATTTCACGAAGGATCCTGCCAGAACGGGAAGGTTAATCTGATGTAATGAAGCCCGGTAAATTCCCGATACCGTTCCCATGACAAAGATGGCAATAATGATCAAAAAACCGGTCGCTATTCCGGTGAGGGCTTCCAACGTCCATCCACTATCGAACGAATAGCCGAGTGTGGCGAAAGCTCTTTTATCGAAGAATCTGAGCATGATGAGAGAAGCAATTAATACTGAGATAAGCAGATAGACGAGGTATGCAATGGACAATGGGGAATCCCATCCCATCTCCTCGATGGAGCATTCTTTCTGAGCGAAGATACCGACCGCAGCGGAAAGGAGAACGGTTATAGTATATAGCATGGTTAGGAAGATGCAGATTCTCCATCCGGCGCGAATTCTTCTTTTACCCCAGAATATCCACCGCAAGAATCCTTTATAGTTCATATCCTTTCACCTTTCGCTTCGCGCCTTTCTCCATGGATTTCATTAAATTTATGATATAAGAGGTTGTTGGTTATCACTTGATCATCTGTCATTTGATCTTGATTCACTATCTATGGATAGCATGAAAGCGCAGAGCATGAGGATAGGCAGGAAAGTCAATGCCAGGATCAGAATCCCGTTGAATTTATAAAAAGCCAGCGGTTGGGAAAGAAGAGCAGCGGCTCTGGGGAGGGAGCCTATGAACATAAGCGAGACAAAGAGGGCAAGGATGTTTTCCCGGATGCACTCCCTGAGAAACTGGAAAGTCATGAGGACTGCAAGGGAAGTTGTCGAGAAGATGAACAAGAATTCAGGGACGCTCTTTGCCCTGTCCAGAAGGAGGATGGCTGTTACAGGCAGCGCCACTCCGTAAAAATAAGGAACCTTCTTCAGATACCTCCGGAAAAGGAGAAATCCAAAGAAGACCGCAGGAGTCAACGAAGCGGCAATGATGAGAGCGGTGGAGATTACTTCAAGAAATGGAAAGAAAGTATCAATTCCTGGCAAATGTTCAGTGGAGATTCTGGAACGAGGAATATCTATAGTCCTGTCCAACCATCCAAACAGGCGCGACGCGGCAAGGAATATGAATAGAGATGAGAAGCCGAGAAGAATGGAATCCTTAAAGTAGCCGCGTACTGACTGACTCCTGTCGGGGAAAGGCGAACGTCCTGGTTCTGTATCCCTCCAGAGAGACAGGGTAGCTCCTGATATCACAAGCGTCGCAATGAATATTCCCAGACCATGTAGAACAAGGTTGAGGATCTCATAGGAAAGGTAGCTGGAAACGGGAATGCTCGTCTCATAATGATAGAAAAGGGTTGAAGCCCTGTTGAGTTCTCTGATGAAATAGCTTGCCATAGCCAGAAGAGAAACTGCCAGCACAATCCTCCAGTCGATCTTTCCATGCATAAAGTCCCTGACGACCAGAGCGACTGCGAATCCGCAAGCGGAAGCGATCAAGACCATCTTGAGAAAAAGGAATATGATATCCTGAAGCCCTTCTTCTTCGTCTTTTATCTTCCACTCCTCCGGGATCTTTATGAACTTTGAGTAGCCGGTGACCTCGTTGTCTGTTACCGAAGCGGATATTCTGTATTCTCCATCGCCGGGTCTTTTCTTATCCCACTTCCAGGTAAAATGATGATCCACCCGCTTCGGTTTCTTATCCTCATAAGAATCCACCAGTGAATAATCTTCAAGGGGTATTTTCTTCTCTCCCTGCAAGAACCGCTCGGCTTGTTCCCTTGCCGCGATTGAAGTGACCAGCGGGGCTTCACGCTCTTCCGGAATGATGTGTGAATGGTAGAGGTCTTCTCCCCTTTCGTTCATTGAAACGACATACTCTTCCCTAAGCAGGGGTGTGAAAAATCTAACCTTCCATCGAGCTGTATCCTTGAACAGACGATAAGCCATCCGAAGCCCTTCCCATCCGGAAACGTTCTGAATATACCGATCATCGTATCCGCCGGTGAGGGTCTCAAAGGAAGTAGCTCGATTAAACGATGAAGTATCCACTTCCCTCTTTTCGAGATAATCTTGCGCCAGCCGCTTTGCCTGAGAAGAGGTGATTGCAACTTTCGTTTCTGGCCATGAACGAAGCTCTCTAATGAGAGAGAGGATGACGATTGAAAGAATGATGACACTTGTCAGGAAGAGATACTTCTTTAAACTAATTGGAACATACAGCAGCGGTTTCATCGTTGCAGCCGCTTCCCCTCCTGGTATAGCGGCACACTCCCCTTCTAGTTCATGCTGCTTTTCCGCTTTCAACTGTCCTCTTGCATCAATCCATTCTCTCGCTTCAAGTGGCTCCGTCGATTCTATCTGCACTCTCGCTACCATCTGTTCTTCAGTCGCGAACCTTTCCTTAGCAGCAAGCTGTTTTCCAGTCTCATAATGATCTTCAGCCCCCGGCTCATCGGCATTCCACATTCCTGTTTCCTTTTCTAGTCTGCGCTGCCCTGCGATAGTGAAGAGGGAAAGGATCATCGGGAAGAGAAGAAGACCGACGACAAACACTCCGGAAATGATGAAATATGGATTGCTTGAACTGAAGAGAAAGAGTCCGATGAAAAGGGCATCGATGGAGTAATGCCAGATCAGCGTGGCAAAGATCCCCCATCTCAGAAAGATGTATCCTGCCATGATCCCGATGAGGCCGACTTCAAGTCCCCTTATGAAGCATGGCTGCTGCGGATAATTGCTGTGGAGGAAGCCCCAAAGGAAAGCAGGGATAACTACCGCCATCCATGTTGGGAGAAACTTCCTGAGAAGCAAAATGGCAAAGACGCGAAAGATAAGCTCTTCCATGAACGAGGCTGTCAGACTTGCCGTAAGAGGATAGATCCATGGAAGCCACGTTGAAAGGGCATCGGTGTAACCGACTTCGGCGGGAGACCATACCCCAACCTTCTTTCCCATGAAATAGAAGAGGACGACGAAACCGATGTGAAAGGAAGTCATCGAATATCCGGCCATGGCCGCCGAAAAGAATTCACGGGTGCGGAAGAATCTCAGCGAGAAGAATCTGGACAGGGAAAGGTTCCGGGGGAACTGTTCCCTGTAAAGGGATTCCGAAACGGAAGCGATGATGAAGATCAAGGCGGCATTTGTCAGTGCCAGGATGATGGTCTGGAGAGCCACCCTTCCAGCAAAGCTTCCGATCGACTGGAGCGTATCGAAACCGGTCAGGAAGATGGGAATGCTGTTCATCCCTTGAAGGAGGTACAAAGTAAAGAGCGTTAAGGCAAGAAAGGCTCCGACTCTCCATCGGATGTCGTGGCGCCTCATGCGCAGGAGGAGCAATACGGGAATGGCGATGAAAAGCGGCAACGTTGCGAGGAAAGTGATGTTCTGAAGGAGATCGTTGCGGGATGTCATCCGGCTGTAGGCTCTCCTCCACTCCTCGGGCAGATTGAGGAATTGATGGAAAGAACCTACCTCGTTGCCCTGAACTGTAACCGTTACTCTGTAGGTAGCATCGGCGATCCTGAAATTTGTTCTCTCCCAGGTGAAGAAATAATCGGTCCTGCTTTGGAGGCTCCTGAAGCTCTGCTCGATGAGAGCATAATTAGAAAGAGAAAAGCCCACATCTTGCGTGAGAAAGTCTTCTGCTATCTTCAACGCTCCTGATGCTCCAAGGTCTTCCTTTGCGGCGTCTTCCGGGAGAATCCTTTGATAACCTGAGATCTGTCCATCCGGGGAGATATAGAGACGATACTCTACTTTCTGATGAGGCTTGAACCATCTCGCCTCCCATCTCCATATTTTGACCTCCTCACTTGCCGCTGAAGATACTGTCTCGCCAAATCCAGCATCTCGTTCCAGAAAGATCTTCCCTTCAAAGTCATAATCAAATCGGATCGATCTCAAATATCCCGCGATGTCGATCCCTCTCTTGCGTAGAAACTCTTCCGCGCGCTCGTACGCCTCGTTTCTCGAGATCTTGAAATCGATGGATGACTCTGGGAATGCCTTTCTATAATGAAGGATACCAGGAATCAGAAAAGAAACTCCAACCATGAAGAATAGCAGCAGCGGAATCCAGCTTTTCCTTTCTTCTTGCTGATTTAAGTAATACATGCCTTCTACCTTTGCTGCTGTAAAATGTCTCACTAACTATTGTTGAAACAAAACTCTTTCCAGAATCTGAATGCTTTTCCATCATTGCGTGCGATGTGAAGAATCAATTCGATCTCAGCATGTAAGATGGAACATCCCGATGACTTTGTTTCCTTTTTTAAGATACCGGTTAAACACATCACAGGCTTCCTTCGTCCTCTCGGCAATCAACTCAATTCCTCTATTGAATAAAATCTCTTTCAGAGCGGGATCAACTTTCATCATTCCGAATGCTCCCGTTCCGACAACGATGATTTCCGGATTGGCTTTCAGGACTTCTTCTATATCCATCAACGTGAGGAGATGTCCTTCCTCTCTCCACCAGAGGTCATCCACTCGATCAGGATAGATGATGAGATCGGAAGAATAGCTCTTTCCTTGAAACACAATTTTTCCAAAGGAGTAAGAGGAGATTTTCATGCGGAAAATATTATCACAAGAAACTGTCAGGAAGAATCTTTCCCCGATGCAAAAAAGCCATTTCTTGATGCGGAAGTAAGCGCTTCTTGATAAGGAAAGACCCGGCTTCAAACCGGGCCAGACTTTCATTTTTTCAGAGGTCCAAAGTCCTAAAACCCCTTCTTAAGTTCCCGGAACCTTGGCTCCAGGATTTATATGAAGGCTTTTACCTTCACTCTCCAGTTTCTTACATACATATACCTTCATTCTTCCAAATTGCAAGCTCAAAATGAAATTGTGCTTCGCTATTTTTATCAGGGAAGATCATGAAGGCTAATCAAAGCCGATTCTCTATTGACGATAAAGATAGCAACAGCCCTTATAATAAAAAGTCAGGAATCGTCTCAATGATATAATATTTATTGTATGACAATTAAATTTAAAATAGAGCTTGCCTATGAAGATAAGTGTTGTCAAGGGTGACATTACTGAGATGGAAGTGGATGCCATCGTGAATCCAGCAAACTCTTATGGGTGGATGGGTGGAGGCGTGGCTGGAGCCATCAAGAGGAAGGGGGGCAAAGAGATAGAGGATGAAGCGATCAGGAAAGGACCGACGCCCATAGGGAAAGCGATTCTCACGAGAGCAGGCGCTCTGCCCTGCAGACATGTGATCCATGCGCCCACAATGGAGCAACCGGCAGGGCTGACGAATCTGGAAAAGATAAGAAAGGCTACTGAAGCGGCGCTGATCTGCGCCGATCAGAATGAGTTGAAGACTCTTGCAATCCCAGGGATGGGTACTGGTGTCGGAATGGTTCCACCCGAAGATGCAGCCCTAGTGATGCTGGACGTCATAAGAAAGCATAATGCCAAGATCCTTTCTGAAGTGATCCTCGTTGCTTTTGATGATGTATTGCTTAAAGCCTTCAAGATGCCAGGTTGATAAATACTGTTACCTAGTTTGAGCGATTTTTAGCATAAGAAATCCCACCCAATGAGTTATACTGTTGATATGAAACAAAAAACAACAGACAGCAACTTTGCTGTCCTTAACCCATAGGGTGGGAGGAAATCATGAAA